>NZ_PSWH01000056.1:0-12660 GCF_002932105.1 Rathayibacter sp. AY1C1
GTCGGAGCCAGCTGACCAGCCGGCGGGGTCCGGAGGTGACGAACGCCGATCAGGCGCGGCGTCGGCCGCCGGCTGGTCAGCTGGCTCCGACCTGCTCCCGCGACTGCTCCCGCGACTGCTCAAGAGTTGTCGCAGTCGACGCCCAGTGCGACAACTCCTGGACTCTCGTGGCGATCGCTCCTCGGCGGGCCGCCGCGACCATCCAGAAGTCGCCGTAGTCGGTCGCGAGTACGGCGACTCCTGACTACTCGCCGCCTGTGGACAAGCGTTGGGCGTCGGCGGCTCCGACGGCCGCGACTGCTCGAGAGTTGTCGCACTCGACGCCCAGTGCGACAACTCCTGGACTCTCGTGGCGATCGCTCCTCGGCGGGCCGCCGCGACCATCCAGAAGTAGCCGTCGTCGGTCGCGAGCACGGCGACTTCTGGCTGCACGCCGCCTGCGGACGTGCGCAGGGAGCCGGCGGCCGGCGACTGTCCAGGAGTTGTCGCAGTCGATGCCGAGTGCGACAACTCCTGGACTCTCGCGAAAGTCCTGCGCTCTCGCGGAGGCGCGCGGCTCAGCCGCGCTCGGCGCGCTCAGCGAGGAGGTACTGCCAGTCGCGCGGCACGCGGTCCTTCGGCCCCGGGGTGGTCTGGCTCGCCGGGTGGCTCTGCGGGTCGGCCAGGGCGGGGCCGTCGGCGTAGTCGTCGGTCCGGTAGTCCCAGAACCAGTCCTCGCCGGGCTCGAAGCTGCGGATGACCGCGTGGCCGGTCGAGTGGTAGTGGGCCGTCGCGTGGCGGTTCAGCGAGTCGTCGCAGCAGCCGATGTGCCCGCAGAGCGCGCAGCGGCGCAGGTGCAGCCACCACGAGCCGGACTGCTCGCACTCGACGCAGCCGGGGCCGCTCGGCGGGACGGAGGGGTCGATCATCTGCTGCGACGTCATGCGCTCAGCATGCGCCTCCCGCGGCGGCAGGCACCAGGTCGGATGACTCGATCCTGCGGCTCCGTCACGCGCTCCGGGCGTCCTCGAGGCTGAGGAGCGCGTCGCGGAGCCCGGCCCGCGAGGTCACCCCGAGCTTGGGGAAGATCCGGTACAGGTGCCCGCTGACGGTGCGGGGCGAGACGAAGAGCTGCTGGGCGATCTGCTTGTTCGACAGGCCGGCGGCGGCCAGGGAGACCACGCGCCGCTCCTGCTCGCTGAGGTCGGCGGCGACCGGCGCCTCCCCCGCTCCGCCCGCCGCCCGCAGCTCGTGCTGGGCGCGGGCGAGCCAGAGCTCGGCCCCCACCGCGGCGAATCCCGCGGCGGCCTGGCGGAACCGGGTGCGCGCCTCCAGCGGGCGCATCCGGCGGCGCAGCCACTCGCCGTGGCAGAGCTGGACGCGCGCCCGCTCGAACGGCCACTCCTCGGAGGCCGGGTCGAGGGAGCGCTCGAAGAGGGCGCCCGCGCCGCCGGTCTGATCGAGGACCGCGGTCGCCGCGAGGGCGAGCATCCGCCCGCGGGGAGCGAGGGGCCGCGCGGCGAGGTCCGCCGCGGCCGCCGCCAGCTCGGCGCAGTGCTCGGGCAGGCGGAGGCGCGAGGCGGCCTCGGCTGCGTCGAGGAGCTCCAGCGGGTCGCCGCCGACGCGGGAGGAGGAGCGGGCGTGCGCCTCCTCGAAACGGCCGCCGCCGAGGTCGAGCGAGCACAGGGCGTGATCGGCGGCGCGCGCGACCGACGCCGCTCCGTGCCGCAGCGCCCAGGCCGTCGCGCGCTCGGCGCACTCGAGGGTGCGTGCGCGGTCGCCCTGCACGGCGTGGACCCGGGCTCGAGTCGCGTCGATCAGCGCGCGCACGGCGGGCAGGTCGTCGGCGCGGGCGGCGGCGCGGTCGAGGTCGGCCGAGGCGTCGTCGAGGCGACCGCCGTCGAGTGCGGCGGTGCCGCGGCGGAGGAGGGCGAGGGCGCCGGGCAGGCCGTCCGCCTCCTCCCCGCCGTCGAGGAGCCCGGCGAGGCGGTCGCGGCGCTCGTCCGAGACCTCGAGCAGCGACCAGGCGAGATGCAGCGCGACCGTCTTCCACGGGTCGCCCGTGACCGCGGAGTCCTCGGCGAGCCGCAGGCGGCGCTCCCACTCCTCGTCCGGGACCGGCCGCACGCAGGCCTCCACGAGGCGCAGGACGGGATCGAGGGGGTGCTCCTCGCCGACGGCGAGCGCCTCCTGCCACCACGCGGGATCGCCGCGGAGCATGCAGGCGAGGTGGAGGACGGTCGCCAGCAGGTCGGCGGCGGCGTCGTGAGGGGCGACGCGGTCGGCGGAGAAGCTGCCGGCGTCGCCGCGGGAGGCGTCGGTCTCGGCGGGAGCGACACCGCCGACAGGAGAGGCACCACCGACAGACGAGACACCACCGACAGACGAGGCACCACCGACTCCCGCGCCCCCACGCCTCACCCGAGCGCCGAGCCCCCGGAGGGCCGCGCGGCGGACCCCGCCCACGTCCCCCGTGCGGAGCAGCGCATCGGCCAGCCGCACCGCCTCGACGCCGGCCCCGGGAACCCCGCCGTCCTCCCGCGAGCGCTCGACCACCCGCTCGAGGGCCGCCGCGTCGCCGGTGAAGGCCGCGACGGCGGCCGCGCGCGCCTCGAGCTCCTCCCGCAGAGCAGCACCGCGCGCACTCGAGCGCGCCTCGGCGAGGAGGAGCAGCGCCTCCTGCGGCCGACCCGCGCGGAGTCGCTCCTCCGCCGCGTCCCTCAGCAGCCGCGCCCGCTCCTCCGGCCCGGCCGCGTCGTCCGCCGCGAGCAGCAGGCGGAGGTGCGGGGCCGACTCCGGGCGCTCGGCGAGCCGCCTCCGTGCCGCCCGCAGCGCTCGGGGCGACGCCGTCGAGAGCACCACCGCGCGGACCACCGGGTCGCGGAACGCACGGCCGCCCGCCGTCAGGATCCCCGCCTGCACCAGGGCGCGGTCCCCGTCTCCGGGGGCCGACCCGATGCTCTCCGGGAACTCGGCGCCCGCCACCGCGGCGACCAGGAGCGCCTCCCGGCACTCCTCCGACAGCGGAGCCAGCAGGTCGAGCACCCTGGTCTCGGCCTGCTCGAGCCGCGGGTAGACCGGGAAGGGCGAGGGAGCGTCCTCGTCGGCCCAGGCCCGCCCGAGGACGTCGAGGAGCAGCGGATTCCCCTCCGCAACCCGCAGCAGGCGCGCCTCGACGGCGAGCGACCGCCGGCCGCCGTGGGCGCGCAGGAAGCCGCAGGCCGCCTCCGCGTCGAGGGGCTCGGTGCGACGGTGCCGGAGGCCCTCCCAGCCGGCGAGGACGCGCCGGTCGCCGGTGGCGAGGAGGCAGGCGGCGCCGACCTCGTCGACCAGCCGGGTCACCAGGGCCTGGAGGGTCTCGCGGGCGGCGACGTCGAACCGCTCCCAGTCGTCGACGACGATCAGGAAGCCGGGGTCGCAGGGCGAGGCGGAGGAGTCGCGCACCCGCTGCAGACGGCCGATCAGCGTGGCGAACAGCGCGAGCGAGGACGCGCCGATCACGGCGTCGCCCCGGTTCGGCCGCACCTCCACGACCTCGCAGCCGGCGGCGCGAGCGGTGGCCGCGGCGGAGCGCAGCATGTGCGTCCGGCCCGAGCCGATCCCGCCCTCGACCACCAGGAGCCGCTCCCGCGCGGGCGACGCCGAGCTCAGCATCCGGACCACCACGTCCTCGGGGGCGCTCGGGCGCGCGGGCGGCGAGGAGAGTGCACTGATCGTCATCGCGACTCCTGAGGGACGGGTTCCGAGGACCCCATGCTGACCGCCGGGCGCGGCCGCGCTCTCCTCCCTCTGTCGGAACCCTCCGGAGCGCTCCCTCTGGCGAACCGTCCCGAGCGCCCGGCCCCCGGTCGGCGCCGGGCAGGAGGCGCAGCAGGGCAGTGGGCCCCGCGAGCGCCCGACGGTACTCTGTGTCCCACCGGACGACCGGTACGGCCCCACCCCCGCACGACCGCCGCTCGACCCGGCGGGTGATCCGATGGAGTCGCACGATGAGCTCTCGCAGCCCCCTCGCGGAGTTCCTCCGCGCTCGCCGGGCGGCGCTGCGGCCGGAGCAGGTCGGCGTGCCGACCGCGGGCACCCGGCGGCGGGTGTCGGGCCTGCGCCGCGAGGAGGTCGCCGACCGCGCCCGGATCAGCCGCGACTACTACCTCCGCGTCGAGCAGGGGCACGCGGTCGCCCCGTCCGACCAGGTGCTGAACGCCCTCGCCGAGGCGCTCGCCTTCGACGAGTTCGAGCGCGCCTACCTCTTCCGGCTCGCCCGGCTGCGCCCCGGGCCGCGCGATCCCGACTCTCCTCCGCCGGGCCAGGGCGTGGAGTCGCTGCTCGCCCACTGGCCGAGGACCCCGGCGTACGCGTTCGACCGCAACCTCGACGTCCTCGGCGCGAACGACCTGATGAGCCGTCTCGCCCCCGACAAGGGCGTGCCCGGCGCCAACATGCTGCTCTCCACGTCCCGCGGCTACGCGCGCGCCGTGGCGAACGGCGACCCGCCGGACCAGCTGCGGGCGTGGGGCCAGGTCTTCCGCGAGCTGATCGCCGCGCTGCGGTTCTACAGCGACCCCGACGATCCGCGGCTGCACGAGATCGTCGGCGAGTGCTCGGTCGAGAATCCGCTGTTCCGGTCGATCTGGGCCGAGTACCAGGTCCGCCCCTTCACCCACCGGTGGATCCGCGTCCACGTCGAGCCGTTCGGCTGGCTCGACCTCGAGATGCAGACCCTGGAGCTCGCCGGCGCTCCGGGCCGGTACGTCGTGACCTACCTCGCGGCAGCGGGGACTCCGGCGGCTGCGGCCGTCGACGTCCTCGCCTCGCTGCGGCCCGCTCCGGAGGCGGGCACCGCGCTGGCCGCCCCGGCCGGCGCCTGACGCGTGGCCGCGAGCCGGGCGAGAGCCTCGCGATCCGTCGCGTCACCCGCCTCGAACAGGAGCAGGAGGCGCGCGCCGTCCCGGACCAGCCGGTAGTCCATCGGAACGGAGCCGACCGCGGTGTCGAGGAACACGACCGACCCGCGTGCGTCGGCCTCCGCCCCGGCCGCCCACGAGTCCGCGAACCGCGGGCTCCTCGCCGAGAGCTCCCCGACGACCGTCAGGAACTCCCGGTCCCCCCGATGCCGCTCGAGCGAGTCGCGGAGCATCGCCGCGACCTGATCGGCGGCGGACCCCCAGCAGGGCAGGTCCTCGACCTCGGACGAGTCCAGGAAGGTGAAGCGGGCGATGCTCACTCCTGGGGCGAAGGCGGGCGAGAGCGCCCGCGCGAGCGGAGTCGCGGCCAGCACCCGCAGGTGCCGGTCCAGCAGCACCGCCGCCCTCCCCGCCCACGGCAGGAGCGCCGCCTCGTGATCCTCCGCCATGTCCCCGTCCCCTCCGCGCGTCCCTCCCTCAGCGCAACGGAGTGATCCCCTGCGTCCCGGGCGGGAAGGTCGCCAGCACCTCCTCCGGGATGTTCAGGTGCTGCGCGACCAGCGACGGCGGCAGGTGGCTCAGCCACTGGGCGAGCGACACCTCCTCGTAGCGGGAGCTCTTGAAGGTCTCGATGTAGACGAGCGTGTCGTCGCCGGTGTTCTCCACGTAGTGGCCGAAGTTGCGGCGCACGACGCCCACGTCTCCGGCGTGGAAGTCGGTCGTGTTGGCGTGCGGGCCGGTGTTGAAGACGGTCATCCGAGCGGATCCGCGGAGGTAGTACTGCCACTCGTCGGCGTTGGGGTGCCAGTGCAGCTCGCGCATCGAGCCGGGCTCGACGGTCGTCAGCGCGGCCGAGACCGTGCGCGAGGCCGGGAAGTTCGTGCTGTCGGCGATCTGGATCCGGCCGCCGCTGTTCTGGTACACGGGCTCGGAGCGGGAGAGCCGGAAGATCACCGCCTCGTCGCCGTCCTGCACCCCGGCCGCGGCCCGGTCGGCCTGGAGGTCGCCGGGCACGTCGCCCGGGAAGATCCAGAGGTCGTGCAGCGGGATGTCGCGGAAGACCTCCTGCGCGACGCCGAAGTTCTTCGCCAGCACGTCCGGCGGCGTGTGCGCGAACCAGTCGGTGAGCAGGAGCGTGTTGCTCTCGGACTGCTCGCCGTCGTCGAACGCGAGCACGAACTCCGCCCCGTCCGGGCCGAGGCCCTGCAGGGAGTGCGGCAGGCCGGGCGGGAAGTACCAGAGGTCCCCCTCCTGCACGTCGTCGACGCTGGGCCGGCCGGTGCGGCTGAGCGTGGTGATGCGGCAGTTCCCCTTGGTCATCAGCGCCCACTCGGCGCTCTGGTGCCAGTGCAGCTCGCGGATCCCGCCGGCCTCGAGGTACATGTTCACGCCGGCGATCTCGTTCGAGATCGCGAAATCGGCCTGCGTGAGCTCGCGCGCCCAGCCTCCCCGCTGCACCCGCCGCGGCGAGATGTTGAAGGAGGACCAGAAGAACGGCTGCGTGCTGATGTCCGTCGCGGGCGCGGCGATCTGGTTCGGGAACAGTCCCTCCAGGACGCGGTTCTGCGGGCCGGTCATCGTGTTCGCCGAGGGATCGCCCTCGGTGTTCACGATCCCCTCCTGGGGGAGGTCCGGGTCTCCGAAACCGGGGGTCTCGTGGTGCGGAGCGGTGCTGTCGTCGGGTTCCACGGCGTTCTCCCTGCTGATCGTCCTGCGCGCCTGCGCTGCTCCGATCCCACCGCTCCGGCCCGGGCGGCACCACGGTCATCCGACTCGATCCGCGCCCCGACGACCGGCCCGGGTCAGCCGCCCAGGCCCTCGAGCACGTCCCGCGAGGGCACGAAGTAGACCCCGCCGGTCGTCGCGGTCGAGAAGTCGAGGAGGCGGTCGTGCCGGCCCGCGGGCACGCCGACGAACATCCGCGTCAGCATCGTCTCGATCACCGACAGGTCGGCGGCCAGGCCGAGGAAGCACGTGCCGAACTCGCCCCTGCCGGGCCGGCCGAAGGGCATGTTGTCGCGGAGGATGTCGTGCTCGGTCCCGCCGGCGTCGACCACGGTCGCGAGCCCCTTGTGCGAGAGCTGCGCCGGATCGTCCTCGCGCTCGACGTTGTCGGCCTTGCTCCGGCCGATGACCCGCTCCTGCTGCTCGGTGGTGAGCGCGTGCCACGCCGTCAGGTCGTGCAGGTACTTCTGCACGACCAGGTAGCTGCCGCCCGCGAACGCCGCGTCCTCCGCGCCGATCAGCGCGACGCGGGGCAGCGCCTCGCCGGTCGGATTCTCGGTGCCGTCGACGAAGCCCAGCAGGTCGCGGTTGTCGAAGTAGCGGAAGCCGACCACCTCGTCGCGGACGACGACGTCCTCGCCGAGCGCGTCGAGCAGGAGGCGCTCGAACTCGAAGCAGGCGTCGTCCCGCTCCGCCCGGATGTGGAACAGGAGGTCGGTCTGCGTCGAGACGGCCGTGTGCGCCGCGCCCACCACCTCCCTGAACGGATGCAGCTGCGCGGGGCGCCCCTCCCCGCCGAAGCGGTCCCATGCGTCGCTCCCGATCCCGACCAGGCAGGAGAGGCGCAGGCCCAGGTCGCGGAAGCCGACCGCGCGGAGGATCCCGCCCACGTCGGCGACGACGTCCCGCACGCGGTCCGCGGCGTCCTGCCCGCCGACGATGTCGAGCGAGAGGAAGACGGCGGACCGGCTGAGCGGAGCGACGACCGCCTGCGGCTCGATCGGGACGCGGTCCTCGACGGTCACCGGAGCACCGCCGGCCGGGGCGTCGTCGGCAGGGGCGTCGGCAGGGCCGTCGTCGTGGGCGTCGTCGTGGGCATCGCGACCTCCGATCCGCGCGCCGCGGGAGGGCGCGTCCGCCGCGATCCTGTCAGCGTCCGCGGTGCCGGTCACGAGTCATCCGACCCCACACGGCGTGCGCGGCCGGCGGCCTCGCCACCGCCCATGCGACCAGGTCTGGACGATCGTCGGAACATCTCCCCGCGCTCTTCAGGGAGCGCTCCCACGCCCCTATCGTGGAGCCGCTCCCCACCCTCATCCGGGGAGGCACCACCTTGGACACGACCCGGGCCGGGCTCGGGATCGACACGAGCACGGAGGTTCGAAGATGCCGTTTGTGACCACGGACGACGACGTCGAGATCTACTACAAGGACTGGGGCAGCACCGACGCGCAGCCCATCGTCTTCCACCACGGCTGGCCGCTGTCGTCCGACGACTGGGACGCGCAGATGCTGTTCTTCCACGCGCACGGCTACCGCGTCATCGCGACCGACCGCCGCGGGCACGGACGCTCGACCCAGGTGGGCACCGGACACGACATGGACCACTACGCCAGCGACGTGAACGCGGTCGTCGAGCACCTCGACCTGCGGAACGCGATCCACATCGGCCACTCCACCGGAGGCGGCCAGGTCGCGCGCTACGTCGCGAAGTACGGCGAGCCCCAGGGCCGCGTGGCCAAGGCCGTCCTCGTCTCGTCGGTCCCGCCGCTGATGGTGCAGACCGAGGCGAACCCCGAGGGTACGCCGATCTCCGTGTTCGACGGCTTCCGCGACGCTCTCGCGGCGAACCGCGCCGAGTTCTACCAGGCCGTGGCCTCCGGGCCCTTCTACGGCTTCAACCGCGAGGGCGTCGAGCTCTCGCAGCCCGTGGTCGACAACTGGTGGCGCCAGGGCATGACCGGATCCGCGCTCGCGCACTACGAGGGCATCAAGGCCTTCTCGGAGACGGACCAGACCGAGGACCTGAAGGCGATCACCGTCCCCGTCCTCGTCACCCAGGGCGACGACGACCAGGTCGTCCCCTACAAGGACGCCGCGCTCAAGCAGCACGAGCTGCTGCAGAACTCGACGCTCAAGATCTACGAGGGCTACCCGCACGGCATGCTGACCGTCCACGCCGACGTCATCAACCCCGACCTGCTGGCCTTCATCCAGGAGTAGCGCGGCACGCTCGCAGGCGCGTCCCGGCCGTTTCGGGGCGCGCCTGCGCGTCTGCGCTCGAACGGGGGCCGGGTGCCCCTGCGAGCGGAGTCCGGCCTCAGGCGTCGGCGCTCGCGTCCCTCCCGAGCACCGCGGCGAGCTCGCCCCGCCCGCCGATCCCGAGCTTGCGGTACGCCGCATACAGGTGCGCGCCGACCGTGCGCGGCGAGAGGAACAGGTTCTGCGCGATCGCGCGGTTCGACAGCCCCGTGCTCGCGAGAGCGCAGATGCGCAGCTCCTGCGGGGTCAGCGTGGCAGCGGCCGGCGACGGCGCGTCGGCGATCCTCCCTCCGGCGGCCCGGAGCGCGTCACGGGCCCGATCGGCCCAGGCGTGGATCGGCAGCTCCTCGAGCATCGCCAGTGCCTCGCGGAGGAGGGGCCGCGCCTCCGCCGCCCGACCGGCCCGGTGCAGCCCGTCGCCCACGAGCAGCAGCGCCCGCGCCCGCACGTACGGGAGCGGCGGCGGAGTCCGGCGGAGCAGCCCGGCCGCGGCGTCCGGCGCTCCGTCGGCGAGCGCCACGGCGATCTGCGCGTACCGGAGGGCCGCGTCGATCATCGGCTGGTGCCAGCGCTCGAAGAGCGATTCCAGCCTCGCGGCGTGCAGGCGCACGACTCCGACGTCCCCGATCGCGAGAGCCGCGTCGACGAGATCGGGCGTGGTCAGGATCGCGAAGCCGGGGTTCAGGGAGTCGTCGTCCGTGTCGAGGAGGGGCAGGAGCTCCGGCACGGCGTCGCCCGGTCGCGACTCGAGGACCGCCACCGCCGCTCGCGATCCGCGGAGCGTCGCCCGCATCACGCTCGAGCAGAGGACGGCCGCGCCGATCGCGCTGCCCGCGCTGATCGCCTCGGGATCGGGCGCGACGCCCTCCATCGCGTCGAACCAGGCCAGGCAGGCCCGGGAGGCGGTCTCGAAGCCGACGTCCCCCAGGTCGCTCCCGAGGACGAGCGCCTCCTCGGCGAAGGAGCGGGCGCGCGAGAAGCGGCCGGCGAGCGACGTGGTCATCGAGGCGGCGAGGAGCGCCTGCGGGAGGATCCGGATGTCGCCGCGCGCGCGCAGCCCGGTGATCGCCTCCTCCAGGAGCTCCCGGGCGACCTCGACCTCGCCCGCCGTGTTCAGCGCGTAGCCGAGCCACCACGCCTCCTCCGGACCGCTCGCCCCGCCGGCCGCCGCGAGCGCCCGGCGGACGACCTCGTCGCCGCGGGCGATCGGCTCGGTGACCGCCGCGAGCAGGACGGCGCGCGGGTCGGAGTCGTCGAGGGCGAGCGCGCGCACCGCCTGGATCATCGGCTCCCCCGGCGACGCCTCGCGGTTGTGGTCCCAGGCGATGGCGGCGAGGTGCAGGAGCGCGGCGGTCGCGGCGTCGACGGCTCCGTGGCTCTGCAGCGCCGTCACTGCGGCGAGCGCGGGCGAGAGGTCTCCCCGCGAGAGGGCCGTGCGCCCGGTCGGCAGCGTCTCGCGCGTCCAGGCGGCGCGGGCGGTGAGCACCGGATCGACGGTCTCGCCCGCCGCGCGGTGCACGAGCAGCGCCGCCTCCGCGGTCCGGCCGGCGAGCCCGGAGTACTCGGCCGCGTCGATCAGGCGCGAGACGCGCAGCGGCCCCGCGGGGGTCAGCTCCGCCGCCCGCTCCATCGCCTGTGCCGCCAGGACGACGTCGCCCGTCGCGAGGCCCGACGCCGCGAGACCGGCGAGCTCCTCGCCGACCGGCCCGTCCGAGCCGGTCGCGAGCTCCGACCGCCACCAGAGCGTCCGGCTCGGGTCGTCGCGGTGCTCCTGGACGAGCGTGCGGAGCACGGCCGCGCGCTCGGAGGGGCGGCTCACGCTCGTCACCGCGGACTGCACGAGAGGGTGCCGGAAGCGGAGTCCGCTCCCCGGCGTCCAGCTGAGCAGCGACGCGGCGACGGCCCGGTCGATCCAGGAGGGGTCGGGGTGGCGGCCGATCGCCAGGTTCGCCAGCCGGCTCGCCTCCTCCGCCGTCGCGACGTCGCCCAGCGCCACGGCCAGCACGGCGAGCCGCGAGGGCTGGTCGAGCTCCGCGAAGCGCTCGGCGAAGGCCGACTCGAGGCGTCCGGTCACCGCGCGGTCCTCCGCCTCGTCGGCGGACGGGTCGCGCCCGGTCAGCTCCACCAGGGCGAGCGGATTCCCGCGGGCGAGGTCGAGCAGAGCGCGCCGGGCGGCGCCGCGAGGAGGATGCGGGAGCGTGTCGAGGAGAGCGGCCGAGTCGGCGGCCGACAGCGGCCCGAGGTGGAGGTGCTCGAGGCCGGAGTCCTCCTCGGGCCGGTCCCTCGTGGTCATCACGACGACGACGCGGTCCTCGCCGATGCGGCGGGCGAGCATCCGCAGCGCCCACGCCGACTCCGGGTCGATCCGGTGCAGGTCCTCCACGACGACCAGCAGGGGCCGATCGGCGGCGGCGTCGCTCAGGAGGGTCAGGGCCGAGAGGCCGGCCAGGAGCGGCGTCGGCTGCACTCCGTCCGCCAGGTGGAAGGCCACGCGGAGCGCGTCCTGCTGCGGCAGGGGCAGGCCGTCGAGGCCCGGGCGGAGCGGGTGCAGGAGGAGCTGCAGCGCCGCGTACTGGTCGCCCGACTCCGCTGCGGAGCCCGCGGTGCGCAGCACCCGCACATCGCGTGCGCGGGCGTAGGCGACGACCTCCTCGACCAGGGTGGTCTTGCCGACCCCGGCGTCCCCGTCGATGACGAGCGCCGACCCGTGGGCGGCGATGCCGTCGACCATCAGACGGAGCCGCGCGAGCTCCGATCCCCGACCGACGACGAGCGCGTCCCGCTTCACGCGTCGAGTATCGCACCCTCGCGCAGACACTCCTCGACCCGGTGGCGGGCCCGGATGAAATCGATCGCGGCGGCCGCGGCGCTGCCGGGGGCGCCGAAGAAGGAGGTCAGGAAGTGGTCGCCTCCGTGCACCTCCAGGGTCTGCCAGCGGAAGGCGATGAAGCCGAAGGGGTCGACGCGCACCGGCGACGAGCCCTCGCGGAGCGGATACGCCTCCTGGCTCGCCCAGACGCGGCGGAAGACCCGCGAGCGGCCTCCGAGCGAGGCGACCAGGACCCGCAGACGCGGGTCCGCCGGGTCGGAGTGGAAGCGGAGGGCGGCCGTCATCACGGCGATCGTGCGGTCCCAGTCCTCGTGCCGCTCGGCGTCGGTCTCGAGCGCCGCGGCGTCGATGACGGCCTCGATCATGTTGGTCCCCTGCTCGCAGGCCAGGGGGAGGAACAGGCGGCCGAGCTCGTTCACGGCGACGAGGTCCAGGTAGCGGTCGACCACGTAGGCGGGCGTCGTGGTCCAGGACGAGACCATGCTCGTCAGGCTGCCGACCTGCGCCGGCGTCGGCCCGGCCTGTGCCCAGCCCGGCGAGCGGCGCGGCGCGGCGTGCCCGCCGAGCCGGAAGAGGTAGTCCCGCCCGTCCGCGTCGAGACGGAACGCGCGGGCCAGAGCGTCCAGGACCTGCGCCGAGGGGCGGCGGTCCTTGCCCTGCTCGAGCCGCAGGTAGTAGTCCGGGCTGATCCCCGCGAGCACGGCGACCTCCTGGCGGCGCAGCCCGCTGACGCGGCGCCTGCCGTCGGCGCCCAGGCCGACCTCGTCGGGGCGCAGCCGGTCGCGGTGCCCCCGGAGGTAGGCGCCGAGCCGTGCGGTGTCCGTGTCCACGATCCCGCCCTTCTCTCCCTTCGAGGCTAGGGAGGCGGCGGGCCCGGCTCCACGCGACGCCGCGGCGGAGCTGAGCTGACCGCGGAGTCGCCTGACCGCGGAGGGGTGCGCCGCGTGCCGGTGCGCTCCTCCG
>NZ_PSWH01000057.1:0-10383 GCF_002932105.1 Rathayibacter sp. AY1C1
GGTGCGACGGTCGCCCAGGAGTCGGGCATCGGCGGCTCGACCGGCGGCATGTCCTCCTCCGGCGGCTCCTCGTCGAACGGGGGCTCGTCGCCGGCGGGAGCGGCTTCAGCGGCGGCGAGGGGGGCGGCGCGCACCGGCTCGGCGGCCGCGGCGGGGGCCTCCACCGGAGCGGAGGGAGCAGCCGCCTCGGCCGCAGGGGTCGGATCGGCGGGGATCGCCACCGTGGCCCAGCCGTCGGAGCCGGTCGCGGCCGGGATCGGCGCAGCCGGGGCGGGCGCGGCGGTCGCCTCGACGGCGGCGCGCTCGGCCTCCGGGGCGGCGGCGCGAGGCTCGACGCGGGCGATGTACTTCACCCGCAGGCCGAGGACCTGCTGGATCGCCTGACGCAGGTACTCGCTGACTCCGGGCTGCCCGGCGGTTCCCGGCATCTTGAACGACTCGACGTCGTTCTGGCTCGGGAACGAGAGGGTCAGCACGTCGTCCTTGAGGGCGCGCACCTGGGCGGTGTAGGCCACCAGCCAGGCGGTCATCTTCGCCTTCTGCACGACCTCGAGGATCTCGGGCCAGGTGTCCTTCATCCGCTGGAGGGTGACCGCGCCGTCGGCGGATGCGTCGCCCGCGGCCGCAGCGGGTGCGGAGGCAGCGGGCGCCGAGGCTGGGGCCGCCTCAGTGGACGCAGCGGCCTGATCCGACGGCTCCTGCCCGACCGGCTCCGGACGAGCCGCCGCGGCGGTCGTCGCGCGGGGGCGTCCTGACTCGGCCGGCGCGGACTCGTCCGCCTCCGGCGCGGCCGCCGTCTCGTCGGGCCCCTTCACCGGCGGCGCAGCGACCGGTGCGGACGCCGTCACCGGCGCCTCGGTGCGCGGAGCGGCCGCGATGGACTCGGGCACCGAGCCGGGAGCGGCGGCGTGCGAGGCGTGGTGGGGCTCGGGCGCACGGGACGGCTCGGACGCGCGCGACGCCTCGGACGACCGCGGGGCGGGCGCCGCGGTCTCGCGCGGAGGGGCCACGTGCCGCGGGCGCTCCTCCTGGGCCGCAGCGGGCGCGATGCCGGCGCCGGTGCCGTGCACCAGGGTGCGGGCGATCATCAGCTCGAGGTGCAGGCGCGGCGAGGTCGCACCGGTCATCTCGGTGAGGGCCTCGTTGACCACGTCGGCGATGCGGGAGAGCTCGGCCAGGCCGAGCGCGCGCGACTGGCCGGCCATGCGGTCGAGCTCGTCCTGCGAGACGCCGCGGAGGACGGCCGAGGCCGCTCCCCCGGTCGCGGCGACGACGATCAGGTCGCGGAGCTTCTCGAGCAGGTCCTCGACGAAGCGGCGCGGGTCCTGCCCCGTCTGGATGACGCGGTCGACCGCTCCGAACGCCTCGGCGGAGTCGTGCTCGGCGAGCGCGTCGACCACCTCGTCGAGCAGGGCGCCGTGGGTATAGCCGAGGAGGGCGACGGCCCGCTCGTACTCGACGGTCTCGGCCTCGGAGCCGGCCATCAGCTGGTCGAGCAGGGAGAGCGTGTCGCGGACGGACCCGCCGCCCGCGCGGACCACGAGCGGCAGCACGCCCGCCGCCACGTGCACGCCCTCGCGCTCGCAGAGCTCCTGCGTGTAGTCGAGCATCTGCGCCGGCGGGACGAGCCGGAACGGGTAGTGGTGCGTGCGCGAGCGGATCGTGCCGATGACCTTGTCCGGCTCCGTGGTCGCGAAGATGAACTTCACGTGCTCCGGCGGCTCCTCCACGATCTTGAGCAGCGCGTTGAAGCCCTGCGGCGTGACCATGTGCGCCTCGTCGAGGATGAAGATCTTGAAGCGGTCGCGCGCCGGGGCGAAGATGGCGCGCTCGCGCAGATCGCGCGCGTCGTCGACTCCGTTGTGGCTCGCCGCGTCGATCTCGACCACGTCGAGTGAGCCCTGGCCCTCGCGGCTGAGCTCGACGCAGCTGTCGCAGACGCCGCAGGGGGTGTCGGTCGGGCCCGTCGCGCAGTTGAGGCAGCGGGCGAGGATGCGCGCCGAGGTGGTCTTGCCGCAGCCGCGGGGGCCGCTGAAGAGGTAGGCGTGGTTGACGCGGTTGGTGCGGAGCGCCGTCATGAGCGGATCCGTCACCTGGGACTGGCCGATCATCTCGGCGAACGTCTCGGGCCGGTACCGGCGATACAGGGCTGCTACCACCCGACAAGAGTAGCCGCGACCTCCGACACCGGAGCCGGGACGGCGGAGACCGGAGCGCGCGTAGCCTCGGTCCCGTGCTCCCGCCGCCTCCGCTCCCCCGCTTCGACGCGGTCGTGCTCGCCGGCGGACGCGCTTCCCGCCTCGGCGGCGCGGTCAAGCCGCTCCTCCGGCACCGCGAGTCGACGCTCCTCGGCACCGCCCTCGCAGCCGTGCGCGGAGCCGAGCGGAGGGTCGTGGCCGGACCGTCGTCGCTCGCACAGGCCGTCGACGGCGCCGAGCTCGTCCAGGAGGATCCGCCGTTCGGCGGCCCGGTCGCGGGCCTGGCCGCCGCGCTGCCCCTGCTCGACCGCCCGGGCGCTCCGGACTGGGTCGTCGTTCTCGCCGCCGATCTCGTCGCCCCCGCTCCCGCCGTGCACACGCTGCTCGAGGTCGCGTCGAACGCCGTCGAGGCCTCCCTCCTGGCCGTCGACGCGAGCGGCCGAGCCCAGCAGCTCCTCGGCGTGCACCGGCGAGCGGCCCTCGTCGAAGCGCTCACCGCGCTCGGCGATCCCGACGGCGCCTCGGTGCGCGCCCTCCTCCGGGACCTTCCCCCGCGGCTCGTGACGGTGCCCGGAGGGACGACCGACGACGTCGACGCGCCCGCCGACGCGCTCCGGCACGGGATCGACCTGCCGGGCCCGCGCGGCGCAGACTGAGCGGATGGACGACACGACCGGCCCCCGCCCCTCCGCCTCCGACGGCGCCCGCCCCACGGAGGAGGTGCTCGCCGGCTGGTGGGCCGAGCTGTGCTCCGCGCTCGGCCTCGGCGAGGTCCCGGTGGACCCGGACGCCCTGCTCGCCCTCGCCGGTCGCGCGGCGCACGGAGTGGTCCGGCCGGCGGCTCCGCTGACCACGTTCCTCGCGGGCTACGCGGCGGGCCTGGCCGGGGGCGGCCGGGACGCGCTCGACGCGGCGCTCACGGCCTCGCACCGGGCGGTGGACGAGCGTCCGCACGCCTCCTGAGACGCTACTCCACCGGCCTCGATCCGGCACCAGGCCGACGCCGTACGGTTCCCCCGAGTCCCGGTGCCGCGGCTCGGACCGAGAGCGGCGCAGGACTCCCGCGGCCGACTGCGCCGCGGTCGTCCATCTGAAGGAGCCCCGCATGTCAGGCAACAGAGCCGTCGCCTACAAGTCCCCCGGAGTCGTCGAGGTCATCGACATCGACTACCCCACCTTCGAGCTGAAGGACGGACCCGGCGTCAATCCGGCGAACATCGGGCGGAAGCTGCCGCACGGCGCCATCCTCCGCACCGTCTCCACCAACATCTGCGGCTCGGACCAGCACATGGTCCGCGGCCGCACCACCGCTCCGTCGGACCTCGTGCTCGGCCACGAGATCACCGGCGAGGTCGTGGAGGTCGGCCCCGACGTCGAGTTCGTCAAGGTCGGCGACATCGTGTCCGTGCCGTTCAACATCGCCTGCGGCCGCTGCCGCAACTGCAAGGAGCGCAAGACCGGCATCTGCCTCAACGTGAATCCGGACCGCCCGGGCAGCGCGTACGGCTACGTCGACATGGGCGGCTGGGTCGGCGGGCAGGCCGAGTACGTGATGGTCCCCTACGCCGACTGGAACCTCCTGGTGTTCCCGGACCGCGATCAGGCGCTCGAGAAGATCCTCGATCTGACGATGCTCTCGGACATCTTCCCGACGGGCTTCCACGGCGCGGTGACCGCCGGAGTCGGCGTCGGCTCCACGGTCTACGTCGCAGGAGCGGGACCGGTCGGACTCGCCGCGGCGGTCGGAGCGCAGCTGCTCGGAGCGGCCGTCGTGATCGTCGCGGACCTCAACGAGGAGCGTCTGGCGCAGGCGCGCTCCTTCGGCTGCGAGACGGTCGACGTCTCGAAGGGCGATCCGGCCGGCCAGATCGAGCAGATCCTCGGCGTGCCCGAGGTCGACTGCGGAGTGGACGCCGTCGGCTTCGAGGCGCACGGCAACGGCGCCGACTCGGGGAAGGAGGCGCCGGCGACGGTGCTGAACTCGCTGATGTCGATCACCGCGGCGGGCGGCGCCCTCGGCATCCCGGGCCTCTACGTCACGGGCGACCCGGGCGGAGTCGACGAGGCGGCCCAGGAGGGCTCGCTGTCGATCCGCCTCGGGCTCGGCTGGGCGAAGTCGCTGTCCTTCACCACGGGCCAGTGCCCTGTTATGAAGTACAACCGGCAGCTGATGATGGCGATCCTGCACGACCGGGTCCACATCGCCGACGCGGTCCAGGCCACCGCGATCAGCCTGGACGACGCTCCCCGCGGCTACGCCGACTTCGACAAGGGCGCCGCGAAGAAGTTCGTGCTGAACCCGAACGGCTACCTGGGATGACCGACGGGGCGGGTCCTGCCCAGGGCCCGCCCCGAGCCCCGGGAGAATGGACGGGATGAGCGCGCACGGGCACGAGGCGACCGACTGGGACGAGGCCAGGCGGATCGTCGGCGAAGCGGTGGCGCGCTCCGGCGTCTCGACCGTCCCCCTCCTCGACGCCCGCGGGGCCGTCCTCGACCGCGCCGTCACCGCCGCCCGGCCGCTCCCCCACTACGACTCCTCGGCCATGGACGGCTGGGCCGTGCGCGGACCCGGGCCCTGGCCGCTCGAGGACGGCACCGCCGCTCCGATCGTCACCGGAGCCGCCGTGCCCGACTGGAGCGACGCGGTGCTGCCGTCCGAGCAGGGCGCGATCCGCGACGACCTGCTCACGGCGCGGGCGCTCCTCCCGCCCGGCCGCCACGTCCGACGCGCGGGCGACGAGGCCGCCCGCGGAGCCGTGCTGGTCGATGCCCGGACCCGCCTCACTCCCGCGCACCTCGCCCTGCTCGCGGTCGCCGGGATCGACGCGCTCGACGTCCGCCCGCCCGCCGCGGTCGACCTGCTCCTCACGGGGGACGAGGTCGACACCGAGGGGATGCCGCCCGCCGGACGGGTGCGCGACGCGTTCACGCCGCTGCTGCCCGCGCTGGTCGAGCTCTCGGGCGGAGCCGTGGGAGAGGTCGTGCGCCGCGGCGACGACGAGGAGGTGATCGCACGGACGCTGCTGGCGGGCACGGCGCCGATCCTCCTCACGACGGGCGGGACCGGGCGCTCCCGGGTGGACGCGGTCCGTCGCGCCCTCGATACGGTGGGCGCGCGCGTCCTCGTCGACGGCGTCGGCATGCGCCCCGGCCACCCGACCATGGCTGCGCTGCTGCCGGGCGGGACGCTGGTGATCGCTCTGCCGGGCAATCCGCTCGCCGCCCTGCTCGCGGCGCTCTCCTTCCTGCCGCCGGCCCTCGACGCGGCGTCCGGCGCCGCTGCCCGGCCCCTCGGCCGGGGCGTCCTCGCCGAGCCGCTCGGGCGCGCGGGGACCACGGTGCTCGTGCCCGTCTCCTCCGGCGAGGACGGCTGGCGGGCCTCCGCCGGCATCCGCTCGCACATGCTCACCGGTCTCGCCGCCTCGGAGGCCGTGGCCGTCGTGCCCGCACCGGGAGCGGCAGCAGGCGACTCCGTGCGCCTGCTGCCGCTGCCCTGGTGAGGCCTACGCCGCCGGTTCGAGGCGGATCACGACCGACTTCGAGGTCGGCGTATTGCTGATCTTCGCGGTCGAGTCCAGCGGCACGAGGACGTTCGTCTCGGGGTAGTAGGCGGCCGCGCAGCCGCGGGGCGTGTCGTACGCCACGACGCGGAACGCCTCCGCCCGCCGCTCGACGCCGTCGGGCCACTCCGAGACCAGGTCGACCATCGCGCCGTCCGCGAAGCCCAGCTCGGCGACGTCGTCGGCGTGGACGAACACCACCCGGCGGCCGTCGTGGATCCCTCGGTAGCGGTCGTCCCTGCCGTAGATCGTGGTGTTGAACTGGTCGTGCGAGCGCAGCGTCTGCAGCAGCAGCCTGCCCTCCGGAACCCGCGGGTACTCGAGCGGATTCGCGGTGAAGCGGGCCAGGCCGGAGGGGGTGTCGAAGCGGCGCGAGTCGCGCGGCGGGTGCGGGAGGACGAAGCCGCCGGGCACGTCGATCCGGGCCTCGAAGCCGTCGAAACCGGGGACGACGTTGGCGATGTGCGAGCGGATGCGGCGGTAGTCGTCGCGCAGACCCGCCCAGTCGACCCGGGGGACGTTCTCGCGGCCCTCGAGCAGCCGCTCCGCGATCCCCGTGAGGATCGCCACCTCCGAGCGCAGGCCCGGGCTCGGCGGGCGCAGGCGGCCCCGGGAGGCGTGCACGGCGCTCATCGAGTCCTCGACCGTGACCCGCTGCTTGCCCGAGCGCTGCACGTCGGAGTCGGTGCGGCCGAGGGTGGGCAGGATCAGCGCGCGCCGGCCGGTGACCACGTGCGAGCGGTTGAGCTTGGTCGAGACGTGGACGGTGAGGGCGAGCGAGCGCATCGCCGCCTCCGTCACTCCGCTGTCGGGCGTCGCCCGGGCGAAGTTGCCGCCGAGCCCCATGAACACGCGGGCCTTCCCGTCGCGCATCGCCCGGATCGCGGCGACCGTGTCCGTCCCGTGCACGCGCGGGGAGGAGAAGGAGAACTCGCGGTCGAGCGCGTCGTGGAAGGAGTCCGGCATCCGCTCGAAGATGCCCATCGTGCGGTCGCCCTGCACGTTCGAGTGGCCGCGCACCGGGCAGACGCCCGCGCCGGGCTTGCCGATGTTGCCGGTGAGCAGGAGCACGTTGACGACGTCCTTGAGCGTCGCGACCGAGTGCGCGTGCTGCGTGAGGCCCATCGCCCAGCAGACGACGGTGCCCTCGGACGCCGCGATCAGCTCGGCGACGGTGCGGATGCGCCTCTCGTCGATCCCGCTCGCCCGCTCGATCTCGTCCCACTGGACCTCCCGCAGCCCGTGGAGGTACTCGGCGAGGCCGCCGGTGCTCTCGCGGATGAAGGCGTGGTCGAAGACGTCGCCGCGCGCCTCCTCCGCCTCGAGCAGCGCCTTGCCCAGACCCTGGAACAGGGCCTGGTCGCCGCCCAGCCGGACCTGGAGGAAGTGGTCGGCGAGGGCCGTGCCGTCGCCCAGGGTGCCGCGGACGGTCTGCGGGTTCTGGAAGCGGAGCAGCCCCGCCTCCGGCAGCGGATTGACGGCCACGATGGTGCCGCCGGCGCGCTTGGCGCGCTCCAGCGCGGTCAGCATCCGCGGGTGGTTCGTGCCGGGGTTCTGGCCGGCGACGATGATCAGCGGTGCCCGCTCCACGTCGCGCAGGCTCACCGAGCCCTTGCCGATCCCGATCGTCTCGGTGAGGGCGGATCCGCTGGACTCGTGGCACATGTTCGAGCAGTCGGGCAGGTTGTTCGTACCGAAGCCGCGGACCATCAGCTGGTAGACGAAGGCGGACTCGTTCGAGGTCCGGCCGGACGTGTAGAAGATCGCCTCGTCGGGGCTCGCGCAGGCTCGCAGCTCCTCGGCCACGAGGTCGAGCGCCTCGTCCCAGCCCACCGGCCGGTAGTGCGTGGCGCCCTCCTCGAGCAGCATCGGCTCCGTCAGCCGGCCCTGCTGGCCGAGCGCGAAGTCGTCCCACTCCTCCAGCTCCGCGACGGGGTGCGCGGCGAAGAAGGCCGATGTGACGGTGCGGAGCGTGGCCTCCTCGGCGACCGCCTTCGCTCCGTTCTCGCAGAACTCGGCGACGTGGCGCTTGTCGCCCTCCGGCCAGGCACAGCCCGGGCAGTCGAAGCCGGTCTTCTGGTTCACCCGCAGGAGCGTCTCGGCGCTGCGCACCGGGCCCATCTGCTTGAGCGAGATCTCGAGGGCGTGGGCGACGCCGGGGATCCCGACGGCGCGTCTCTTCGGCGACCGGACGGAGAGGCGGCTCTCGTCGATCGGACTCTCGCGGGGCTCGGCGTCATCGACCATTCCTGCATCGTACGTCCGCACCCCGGCATCGCTCCCGGTTCCCGGTGGGAGGATGACCTCCACCGCCTGAGGAGACCCATGAGCCGCAGTGTCGCCCGCACCCGCCTGACCGCCGTCCGCGCCGACGATCCGCCCCGCCGTCGCGAGGACGTCCTGGCCGTCGAGGAGCCGCTCGAGATCCGCGTCGGCGGACGGCGCTTCAGCGTGACCATGCGCACACCCGGCGACGACTTCGACCTGGTCGCGGGATTCCTGGTGTCCGAGGGGGTGCTCACAGAGTCGGAGCAGCTGGCGGCGATGCGCTACTGCGCGAGCGGCTCCGGGCCGGGCGAGAACACGTACAACGTGGTCGACGCGAGCGTCCGCGGCGGGCGGGAGGCCGTGCTGCTCGAGCGCGAGCGGTCGGTCTACACGACGAGCTCGTGCGGAGTGTGCGGGCTCGCGTCGCTCGAAGCGGTCGCCACCGACTCGGCGTGGAGCGTCGCGGAGGACGACCTGCGGGTCGAGCGGGAGCTGCTGGTCTCGCTCCCCGATCGGCTCCGCGAGGCGCAGGCGGTGTTCGAGCGGACGGGCGGCGTCCACGCGGCCGGGCTGTTCGACGCGGACGGCTCGCTGCTGGTGCTCCGGGAGGACGTCGGGCGGCACAACGCCGTGGACAAGGTGGTCGGCTGGGGGCTCCGGGAGGGGCGGCTGCCGTTGCGGGGGACGCTGCTGCAGGTGTCGGGGCGCGCCTCGTTCGAGCTGGTGCAGAAGGCCGTGATGGCCGGCATCCCCCTGCTCGCCGCGGTCGGTGCCCCGTCGTCGCTGGCGGTGGACCTGGCTCGCGACTCCGGCCTCACCCTGATCGGCTTCAGCCGCGGCTCCGGCTTCAACCTCTACGCGGGCGACGCGCGCCTGCTGCCCTGAGCCGGGGCTCCACAGCCGGCTCCTGCGGATGGAGCAGCCCGCACAGCGGGCGCATCGAGATCCCCCTCGTACTCGGTGGCTCTCGACACGCCGCGTCCCGCGGCTACTCGACCAGCAGCAGGGCCCGAGTATTCGGAAGAGGGCCGCGACCCGGAATCGCGTGCGAGCGATTGAGGGCAGCCCGACAGGACCCGCTCCACGGGAGCCACCACCCCTGGAAGCCGGCCGCGAGTCGTGTCGCGGCTCCGCCGCTACACGACCGACAAGGACTGCCGGGCGATCTCCAGCTCCTCGTTCGTGGGGATGACGAGGACGGCGACGCGGGAGTCGTCGGTGGAGATGCGGCGGGCGCCGCGGTCGGAGGACGTGTTGCGCTCGGGGTCGAGCTCGATGCCCAGGCCCTCGAGGCCGCGGAGGGCGCCGGCGCGGACGGCGGCGACGTTCTCGCCGACTCCCGCCGTGAACACCACGGCGTCGACGCGGCCCAGCTGGGCGTAGAAGGCCCCGATGTAGTGGCGGAGGCGGTGGTAGTAGACCTCGAGCCCGGCGCGGGCCTGCTCGTCGCCGGCCTCGGCCGCCTCCTGGACGTCCCGCATGTCGCCGCGACCCGTGAGGCCGAGGAGGCCGCTTCGGCGGTTGAGGAGGGTGTCGAGCTCGTCGATCGAGAGGCCCGCCTTGCGGGCCAGGTGGAAGACGACGGCCGGGTCGAGGTCGCCGGAGCGGGTGCCCATCACCAGGCCCTCGAGCGGGGTCATGCCCATCGAGGTCTCGACGGAGACGCCGCCGTCGACGGCGCAGGCGGACGCTCCGTTGCCCAGGTGCAGGACGATCGTCTTCAGGTCGGAGCGGCGGCGGCCGAGATAGGCGGCGGCGGCCTCCGAGACGAACTTGTGCGAGGTGCCGTGGAAGCCGTAGCGGCGGACGCGGTGCTTCTCGGCGAGTTCGGCGGGCAGCGCGTAGGTCGACGCCTCGGCCGGGATCGTGTGGTGGAAGGCGGTGTCGAAGACGGCGACGTGCGGGACGTCCGGGAAGGCGTTCTGCGCCGCCTCGATGCCCTCGAGGTTCGCGGGGTTGTGCAGCGGGGCGAGGTCGGCGAGGTCCTCGATGTTGATCTTGACCAGGTCGGTGACGACGGTGGGCTCGAAGAAGCGCTTGCCGCCGTGCACGACGCGGTGGCCCACGGCGACGGGAGGGAACTCGTCGAGGCTCGGGCCGTGCTCGCCGAACGCGCGGATCATCGCGTCGAAGCCGGCGGTGTGGTCGGGGATCGGCCCCTCGATCTCGAACGACTCCCCGTCGCGGGTGTGCTTCGTGCGGCCGGTGTCCTCGCCGATCCGCTCGACGAGGCCGCCGGCGAGGGTCTCCTCGGTGGTCATCTCGATGAGCTGGTACTTGAACGACGACGATCCGCTGTTGACGACGAGGACGACGGACATGAGGGGACTCCTGGGGTGATCGGGGTCGGGAGG
>NZ_PSWH01000058.1:0-9358 GCF_002932105.1 Rathayibacter sp. AY1C1
CTGTCGGCGACGGTCGTGCCGCTCGTCTCGTCGAGCGCGTAGCGCAGGACGAGACTGTCGGAGGGAGCTGCGCTCGCCGACTGGGCCGTCACAAGGGGGTGGTGCTGGTCCTCCCGACGCTATAGACGGGCCTTGCGACTGATGGCTGGATGAGACGGATTCAGGTTGTAGTACCCCATTCGGGCGTGGTGGTCGGGCTTGTATCAGCGATTCCGCTGAAGGACTGGCGGACCGCCGCGCATGCGTGTATACGGAACGGTCACACGCGCTGTCGACGACGGATCGGAGGGCGGATGTCGGATCGGGAGGGGACTCCGGGAATGCCCGTCCGCGGAATGGACGAGGGGGAGTGCTGCTCGGTCGAGGAACGGTGACCCTACCCGGCGACTCTGGACACGGCCCCGGGCCGGGCCGCTGGGCGAGAGAATTGACCGGGCGTTCACCGGGCCGACCCCTCGCCGAAACACTGCGATGATGGGCTCTCCACTGGTGATCGCCGTCGCACCCGCGTCGCGGATCACCCGCCGCGGGCGAGCGGCGGTCCCGACGAGAGGGAGGACGCGATGGACACGGCCACGACCGCGACCGGCGACCGCCCGTCCACCCCGCCGTCCCGGGAGCGCCCGAGATGCCCCCGGGTCCGCGCTCGCACCGTGATCGGACGGCTCCTGCTCGTCCCCCTCGTGGTGCTCGCCCTCTTCGGCGCCGGGATCCCGCTCTACGTCACGCCCCCGATCGACCCGATCCCTGAGCAGGCGGACGCGGTCTTCGTGCTGGGCCCCTCCACGAGGGCACGCGTCGAGTTCGCCCGCCGGATCATCACCTCCGGGGCGACGGACACGATGGTGCTCTCGGTCGGCCCCGGCGAGATGAACGCTCCCTACGAGGCCAAGAAGTACAAGAAGTGCAACGAGCCCGGCGGCGACGTCCTCTGCTACTCCGCCGACCCGCTCACGACCCAGGGAGAGGCCCGGCAGCTGCGCGACATGGCCGAGCAGTACGGCTGGGACCACGTCATCGTGATCACCAACGCCTCCCACCTCGTGCGCGCCGAGATGATCATCGAGCGCTGCTACTCCGGCGAGCTCTCGATGGTGCCCTCGGGCGAGCCGATGGGCCTGGACTACCTGGTGAACCAGTACGTCTACCAGACCGGCGCCTTCCTCAAGGCCTTCCTGGTCACCAACGGCTGTTGACGCGAGCACTCCTCCTCGAGCCGCCGAGCCCGCCTGCGCTAGTCTGCCCGGGGCGCCATCGGCCCCGAGCCCGCTCCTGCGGAGCCCGGCCGGCCCGGCCCACGACGGCAGCGCGGCAGGAGGATCGACCGGGGAGACCCGCGACGCTCCCCGCTCCGCACCGGTCACCCCCACGCGAACCCCTCCGAAAGGCCCGCCCGTGACACCTGCCCGATCGATCTTCGCCGTCGGCCGCGGCCAGTACGAGAACATCGGCGACATCATCCTGCGTCGCCAGCTCCTCGACTGGCTCCGCGAGTCGGGTCCGCTCCACGTCTACGTGGGCCACTCGCCGTGGGGCTACGACGACGGCCTGCGCCTGTGCCCGGACGACACGGTGTACCGCTCGCTCCTGCGCTGGTACGCGGCGCTCGCTCGCGAGGCCCTCGCCGGCCGGGCGAACTCGGTGTTCAAGCCGGGAGAGATCCAGCTGACCCTGATCGGGATGAAGGAGCACCTCGTGATGCTCCCGGGCATCGCCCTGGTGCGCCTCGGCGGCGGCCGCGTGATCCGCGCCGGCGTGGGCACCCGCAACTTCGCCCCGCTGCCCCGCGCGATCATGTGGCCCTCGATGGCGCTCTCGAGCTACACCCGCTGGCGCGACGACAAGACCGCCGGCTACATGCGCGTCGGCGCCGCCATGCCCGACCTCGGCTACGGCGAGGGCTCGAGCGACGCGGAGCTGACCGCGTTCGCCGCGCAGCCCGACGAGGAGCGGCGTGTGCTGGTCCTCTCCCTCCGCGAGGACCACGAGGTGGACGCCCGCCCCTATCCCGAGCAGGAGTGGCTGGCCGCGATCAAGGGCTTCGCCGAGCGCGAGGACCTCGACATCGTCGTGGTCACGCAGGTCGCCGTCGACGCCGAGCGCTCCCGCCGTCTCGCCGCCGACCTCGACGCGGACATCCTCGACTGGGATCCGGCGCACACCCACGACGAGCACGAGATCCTGCTGCGCGAGCTCTACCGCACGGCCCGCGTCGCGATGAGCGACCGCCTGCACGTGATCATCATGGCGTTCACCGAGGGCGCGGCCCCGGTGAGCCTGCAGATGGACGGATCGACGAAGGCCTCGCGCCACTTCGAGACCATCGGGATCCACGACGTCACCGTCGACATGTCCCGGACGACCCCGGCCGCCGGCGTCGAGACCTTCTCCGCCGTGGTCGCCCGCCGGAGCGAGCTGCTCGAGAAGCTGCTCGTCGCCCGCGGACGCCTCCGCGGCGTCCGCGACGACATCCAGGCGCTGCTCGCCGTGCCGCCCCGCAGCCGCCCGGCCGCCGCGGCAGCCCCTGCCGGCCCGAAGACGCGGGTGTACCACGTCGGCCGCAGCGGAGAGGTCCCCGGAGGCATGACGCAGGTCGTCAACGGGTACCTGCGCTGGCCGTTCGAGCGCTCGGACGTCCGGGTGATCTCCTCCCGCACCGCTCCGGGCGAGCACGTCGCCGCGGCCCGCCTGGCCGCCGGCGCCGCCGCCCGCATCGTCGCGATCGCGCGCCGGGAGCCCGGCGCCGTGATCGTCGTCCACCTCTCGGAGCGCGGCTCGTTCCTCCGCGAGGGGTCCCTCCTCCGCCTCGCGCACCGCCTGGGCCTGCGCACGGTCGCCCACCTGCACGGCAGCGAGTTCGCCGCCTTCACCGCCGCGCACCCGCGCCTGGTGAAGGACGTGCTGCGCAGCGCGGACGAGATCATCTCGCTCTCGGAGGAGACCTCGGCGATCTGCCGCCGCTACGTCCCCGCCGACCGCGTGCACCTCGTGCCCAACGCGCTCGAGCAGGGCACCCCGCGCGAGAAGACCCGCACGGTCGTCTTCGGCGGCGTCGTCAGCCACCGCAAGGGCGTCGACGTGCTGCAGAAGGCGTGGGCGGAGGTCGAGGGCAAGGAGGGCTGGCGCCTGCTGGTCGCCGGTCCGATCCGCGAGCCGGAGGTCGTCGACCGCGGCGTCCCGGGGATCGAGTTCCTCGGCTCGCTCGAGAACGCCCGCCTGCTCGCCCTGCTCGACGAGGCGTCCATCGCCGTCCTGCCCTCGCGCGACGAGGCGATGCCGATCTTCATCCTCGAGGCCCTCGCCCGCGACGCCGCCGTCGTCTCGACCGCGGTCGGCGGCATCCCCGAGGTCCTCGGCGACGGCTGCGGCCGCGTGGTCGCGCCCGGAGACGTGGAGGGCCTCGCCGCCGCGCTGACCGAGCTCATCACCGACGAGGACGCCCGTGCCGAGGTCGTCGAGAAGGCCGGGGCGCGCTTCCGCGAGCGCTTCTCCGCCGACGCCGTGTTCCCGCGGGTCGAGGAGGTCTGGCTCGGCTGAGCCGCCTGCGACTTCGCCCCGGATCGCGCCCCGGGCCCCGCTCCGGGCCTGGGCGGAGCCGCGGGAGCGTAAAATCGGTGGAGTCCGCGTCGCCGTGCCGTCGCGCGCCCAGCCGTCCGCTCCCGGACGCCTTCTCCCTCCATCCCAGAGAGGCTCGACCGTGGCCATCGCCGCCGACTCCGACCGCCGCCTGTGGACCCTGCCCCTCGCGCGCGCCGTGATCGCGGCGGTCGCCGGCTGCGTCGTCACCTTCTCGCCCGACCACGGGCCCGCCTTCGGCCTCGCCGTCTTTGGCGGCTTCGCGATCGCGACCGGCGCCGTCTCGCTCGCCCTCGGGCTCCGCAGCTGGAGCGGCCGGGCCCGCCCGCTCGCCCTCGGCTCCGCGGTGCTCACCCTGGTCGCCGGAGTCGCGGCGCTCGTCGCGCTTCCGGTCGCCAACCTGCTCTCCTTCGTCGCCCTCGTCGCCGGCTGGGCGCTGCTCTCCGGCTTCCTCGAGTTCTCGAGCGGCCGTCGCGGTCAGGGCCTCGCCGCCCGCGACTCCGTGATCGTCGGCGTCGGCACGATGCTCCTCGGCGCCGCCTTCGGACTCCTCCCGCCCCACCCCGTCGTCACCGTCGGCCTCCTCGGCGCCTACGCCGTGATGGTCGCCGTCTTCCTCGCCATCGCGGCGTTCTCGCTCAAATGGGCCGCCGGCGCCGACGCAGCCACCGGACACGATCCCGTCGCCCCCACGACACCGACCTCCGGAGGAGACCGATGACCGCCGAAGGCCAGCAGCCCGACCCCGCCTCTCCCGCAGACCGCGCCTCGGCGGCCGACCCCGCCTCTCCCGCCGACCGCGCCTCGGCGGCCGACTCCGCCCCGGCGCGCGACCCCGGCGAGTTCACGCCCCGCACGTTCCAGCCGACCCGCAAGGACCGCCTGCGCCCGCTCGAGCTCATCGGCTTCTCCGCGGTGATGGCGGCCTTCGTCGGCCTGGTCGTCATGCTCTCGACCCGCGAGCCGGTCGTCGCGCTCATCTCGTTCGGCGTCGCCTTCATCGTCGTGCTCGTCGCGATCGCCATGTTCTCACTGACCTTCAAGCCCGACGAGGCCGAGATCGCGGACATCGACGAGCAGGACTCCGCTCACTAGGTGAGGGACGGCTCCGCCGCTCCCAGTCGGCCGGGAGCACGCCGCGCGGGCGGATAGTCCCTTCCGCCGCGCATGCTGATCGAGCAGTCGGGAGGGCGTCTCGAGATCCCGCCTGCGCACGCGGGCGCCGCTTCCGCGTCGGTGGTCGCGCGTAGCGTGCGGAGGGTGGCGGAGGCGATCGGGCGATGGTGGCAGAGGCGGCGGTTCTCGCGCGGCGCCGACGTCCCCTACGCGGTCGGCACCTACCGGGAGGCCTGGGCGTCCTACCCCGTCCTGGTGCGGCAGTACCGGCCCGAGTACAACGAGGGCATCGTGCTCAGCCAGATCCCGCCCGCGGCAGACGTGTACCTGTGCTGGCTCTGCGACGCCGGACACGTCTTCGTCGCCACTCCCGAGGAGCAGCGCCACCGTCCCGGCCGGGAGCGGCGCCGCTCCTCCTGGTGCCCCGACTGCGCCGAGCTCGCCTCGCCGCGCCTGCCCCGGGCCGCGCCGATGATCGGCGGCCGGCTCGCCGAGGTGCTCGCGCCGGCGGCCGCCCCCGACGACGGCTCCTTCGTCCTCCTGGCGCCGCCCGCCGTGATCGCGCGGGGGCTCCCGACGTCCGTGTCACCCACCGGCCGCGGGTCCGTGTCACCCGCCGACCCGAGCGGATCCGCGCGCGCCGCGTCGTCGACTCCTCCGTCCGCTCGATCGAGTCCTCCAGCTGCCGCCGCTCGGGCCGCGCTCCCGAGCCCGGCCCGCCCGCGTGTGCCCGAAGACGCCGGACCTCCCCGTCGGCGAGCCCTTCGCGAGCCGGTGCGCGCCTCCTCCCGCCTCCGCCGTCGAGGCGCGGCTCCGGGCTCTCCTCGCCGAGCGGCTCGTCTTCGACCCGGCGCACACGGCGGTCCGTCTGAAGCGGCCGTTCTTCGAGCACTGCGAGGCGTGGCCCGACCTGGTGCTCGGCGAGCTGCGCGTCGCGATCGAGTACGACTCCACCGGCCGTCACGGACTCGAGCACGTCGGGCACCGCGAGGAGGCCGACCGGCGGAAGGACCGCGCGCTCCGCTCCGCCGGGTGGGAGGTGGTGCGCATCCGCACGGGGAAGCTGCTGCCGCTCGGCCCCCACGACCTGGTCGCCACGGGAGTCACGGCCGCGCTGGCGGACCGTCTGGTCGACCGGCTCCGCGATGTCCGTGGTCCGCTGCTCGTCGACGCCTGGGGGCGCTGAGCGCGTCGTGCGGCGGCTGCGGGACGGTCCTCGGGGGACCCGTCCCCGGCGCGCCCTCCCCGGCGCTCCGTCCCGGTGTCCGGCTCGGCGGAGCGGGACCCGTGGATGCAGTGCCGGCGAGCGGGAACCGTCGAGTGGGAGCCGGCGAGTCGGAGCGGTCGAGTCGCAGCCGCCCGCTCGCAGCCGACGCGTCAGAGCCGCAGGGCCAGCGCCTCGCTGCGCCAGCGGCGGTGCAGGGCCCAGGGGTCGGGCTCCCCGGCGCGCACGGTCTCGATGTGGGCGTCGAGCGCGGGGCTGCGCGCGAACCACTCGGTGCGCTCCAGGCGCTCGTCGGCGAACTGGGCGTGCCGGTGCTGCTCGAGTGCTCGCCCGCCGCGCTCGAACGCGAGGAGCTCCTCGTGCCGGAGCCGGTGGAGGCGCTGCCGGGGATTGCCGCTGGTGCCGATCTTGATCCGCTCGCCGAAGCGGATGTAGTAGACGACGTCGACCCGGGGCGGCGGGAGCTCGCCGTCGGGAGCATCGCCGAGCCGCCACTCGCAGGCGGCGCAGAGCCAGGCGGAGGGGAGCCGGACGCCCAGGCGGGACCCGCACGCCGCGCACGGCGAGGGCAGGGCGTCGATCACGCCGTCCTCGCGGGCGACCCAGTCGTGCGCGAGCTCGAGGTGCGCCGCGCAGAGCGCGAGGGGGGCGCCCGTCTCGGCCGAGGAGGCGCACCCTCCGATCGCGCACGCTGACATGCCGCCGACGCTAGGTGCGACCCCCGACATCGCGCCGCCGTCGACCGCGCCGCCGCGAGCACGCAGGAGTCGGAGTGCTCGCTCTCGAGGACGGCGGCACCCGCGCGCTCGCTGCCCGGCGGATCAGCTCAGGCGGTCGACCAGCGACGAGGCGAGGCCCGTGTAGCCGCCCGGCGTCAGCGCCAGCAGGCGCTCCTTCGCCGCGTCGCCGATGTCGAGACCCTGCACGAAGACGGCGAGGTCGTCGGCACCGAGGCGCTTGCCGCGGGTCAGGTCCTTCAGCAGCGCGTACGGGTCGGTGATCGAGGAGCGGCCGGCCGCCACCTCTGCACGGATCACCGTCTGGATCGCCTCGGCCAGCACCTCCCAGTTGCCGTCGAGGTCGGCGGCGAGGGCGGTCGGGTCGAGGTCGATCTCGAGCAGGCCGCGGGCGATGTTGTCGAGGGCGAGGAGGGAGTGGCCGAACGCGACGCCGATGTTGCGCTGCGTGGTCGAGTCGGTGAGGTCGCGCTGGAGGCGCGAGGTGACCAGGGTCTGCGCGAGCGAGTCGAGCAGGGCGCTGGAGAGCTCGAGGTTCGCCTCGGCGTTCTCGAAGCGGATCGGGTTGATCTTGTGCGGCATCGTGGACGAGCCGGTCGCCCCGGCCTGGGGGATCTGCCGGAAGTAGCCGAGCGAGATGTAGGTCCAGACATCGGTGCAGATGTTGTGCAGGATGCGGTTCGCGTGCGCGGCCCTGCCGTAGAGCTCGGCCTGCCAGTCGTGCGACTCGATCTGGGTGGTCAGCGGGTTGAAGACGAGGCCGAGGGAGGTGACGAACTCCTCCGCGAGGGCGGGCCAGTCGGTGCCGGGGTCGGCGGCGAGGTGCGCGGCGAACGTGCCCGTCGCTCCGCTGAACTTGCCCAGGTACTCCGTCGCCTCGATCTGCGCGACGACCCGCTCGAGCCGGTACGCGTAGACGGCGAACTCCTTGCCCATCGTGGTCGGGGTCGCGGGCTGGCCGTGGGTGCGGCTGAGCATCGACTCGTCGCGGTAGCGGACGGCCAGATCCCGGAGCGACGCGACGACCGAGCGCAGCTTCGGCAGCCAGATCTCGCCGACGGCCTGGCGGACCACGATCGCGTAGGAGAGGTTGTTGATGTCCTCGCTGGTGGCGGCGAAGTGGGTGAGCTCGGCGATGCGCTGCAGGCCCAGCTCCTCGAGCCACTGGCGGACGAGGTACTCCACGGCCTTCACGTCGTGGCGGGTGCGGGCCTCGAGGGTCGCCAGCTCGTCGATCTCGGGCTGGCCGAAGTCGCGGGCGCGGCGGCGCAGCTCCTCGGCGGTCGCCGCGTCGACGGGCTCGGAGCCGAAGAGGCGGCGGTCGGTCAGCGCCAGCAGCCACTCGACCTCGACGTGCACCCGCGCGCGGTTCAGCCCCGCCTCCGAGAGGTACTCGCCGAGCGACGAGACGGCACCGCTGTAGCGGCCGTCGAGGGGGCTCAGCGGCTGGGTGGGGAGCGAGGTCATGCGGTGGTGCCTTCCGGTTCTCAGGTGTCCTGCGCGAGGGCGGCGCGCGCGTCGGTGGAGTCGGGGCGGACCGAGCGGTTGCCGCGCAGTCCTGGTTCGATCTGGGCGAAGAGGGCCCGGCAGGCGCGCTCGATGAGCGCGAGCACCGAGTCGAACGCCGCCGCATCGGAATAGTAGGGGTCGGGGACGTCGCCCTGCGGGGAGAGGCCGGGCTCGAAGTCGAGCAGGCGGCGGATCTTCTGCCGGTCGACCTCGGTGCGCGCCCAGGAGCGCAGCGCGCGCTCGTGCCCGTGGTCGAGCGCGACGACCAGGTCGAACTCGGAGAAGCGGGACGGGTCGAAGAGCTGGGCGCGGTGGCGGCCCCCGTCGAAGCCGTGCCGCTCCAGCGCCGCGAGGGCGCGGCTGTCGGCGTGCTCGCCGAGGTGCCACTCGCCGGTGCCGGCCGAGCTGATCTCGATCGCGGAGCCGAGCCCCGCCTGCTCCGCCAGGGAGCGCAGCACCACCTCGGCCATCGGCGACCGGCAGATGTTGCCGGTGCAGACGAAGCACACGGCGAAGGCCGAGGGCGCAGGGGAGTCGGGGGTCACCCGCCCATCATGGCGCACCGCGGCTCCTCCACAGCAGGCCGATCGCGGCCGTCGTCCACCGATGGCGCGCGACGCCTCCCGGGCGGCGGCGGCGTGGCCGATGCTGACTGCCGAGCCCGCGGTGTCAGCCCTGACGGCGGCGGAGGAAGGGGCGCAGGAGGAGGCCGATGAACCAGTTCACCAGGGCGAGCACGAGGGCGCCGAGCACGCCCCACCAGAAGCCGTCCACGACGAGGCCGAAGCCGAAGAGGCCGCTGATCCAGGCGGTCAGCAGCAGCAGGAGGCCGTTGACGAGGAACGAGACCAGGCCGAGCGTCAGCACGTACAGGGGGAACGCGACCACCCGCACCACCCCGCCGACGACGGCGTTGACGACGCCGAAGATCACCGCCACCAGCAGGTACGTGAGGACCGCCGCTGCGGGGCCCTCCTCGTACGGGTCCACGCGCACGCCCGCCACGACCAGGGTCGTGAGCCAGATCGCGACGGCGTTGGTCAGGAGGCCGAGGAGGAGTCTGCTCATGCCTCCACTATCCCCGCAGGCGGGGCGGGCCGCGAGCCGGGGCTCAGGTGAGGGGCCCGCCGATGGTCGGCTCGGGCGCAGGAGTGCAGAGGCGGGGGTCGTCGGCGCAGGTCCGCGGAGGGAGCAC
>NZ_PSWH01000059.1:0-9033 GCF_002932105.1 Rathayibacter sp. AY1C1
GTCCACATCCCCGAGGACGACACCCAGGAGTCCGACCCGCGCGTCGTCTGACCCGTTCCCCCCGCACCGACGCCCCGGTGCCGTTCGGCCCGGGGCGTCGGTGCGGGGGGAACGGGTCAGACGACGCGCGGGTCGGACTCCTGGGTGTCGTCCTCGGGGATGTGGACGTCCTGGACGGTCACGTTGATCTCGGCGACCTCCATGCCGGCGATGTGCTGGATGGCGTCGGCGACGGCGGAGCGCACGTCCTCGGCGACCTTCTGCAGCGGCGCGGGGTACTCGGCGACGATGGTGATGTCGGCGGCGACCTGGCGCTCGCCGACCTCGACCTTGACGCCCTGGCCGCGGTCGTCGTTGCCGATCGCACTGCGGATGGCGCCGATCGCTCGGGCCGCTCCTCCGCCGAGGGCGTGGACGCCCGGGACCTCGCGCGCGGCGATGCCGGCGACCTTGGCGATGACGCCGTCCTCGATCACGGTGCGTCCGGATCCGGTGCTGGTCTGACGGGTGGTGGTCGCGGTGGTCTCGGCCATGGTCTCCTCTTTCGCTCGGGGCCCGATCGCTCGATCAGGCGGGGTATGCAGGTAGGACGCTCCGTCGACGCCGAACGTCACGGTCGGATCCGGCCCGCCCAGGCAACTGCCAGAGAGGCGGGCCGGGCCGGGCCGGTCCTCTCAGGAACGCGGTCGACGCACGTCGATTCGCCCTCGGCCCGGTGCTGTGGTGGCATGGAGCCGTGACCGACGCGACCGCCCCGCAGGCGCCCCTCCCCGATCGGACGGCCGCGCGCATGCGCCCGCGCGCCCTGCTCGTCCTGGCCCTGATCGGCGCGGTCGGCGGGACCCTGTCGGGCGCGTTCGGCGTCGGCGGCGGGATCGTGATGGTGCCGATGCTGATCGCGTGGGCCGGGATGGACCAGCGCCGCGCCTCCGCCACCTCGCTGCTCGCGATCGCTCCGACCTCGGTCGCCGGAGCGTTCGGCTACGCCCTCGCCGGCCAGGTCGCCTGGGTCCCGGCGGCGGTGATCGCGGCTGCGGCGATGCTCGGGGCGGTGGCCGGATCCTGGCTGCTCGCGCGGCTGCCTCTGGGGGTGCTGCGCTGGATGTTCGTGGCGCTGCTCGTGGCCGCGGCGGTGCGGATGGCCGTGTTCGGCTCGAACGACACCGGCGACGTCGCCGAGGGCTGGGGCGTGTGGCCCGGATTCGCGGGGCTCGGCATCGGGATGGGCGTCGCCTCCGGCCTCTTCGGCATCGGCGGCGGAGCGATCGCCGTGCCGGTCCTGGTCGGCGCCTTCGGGCTCGCGGACCTCCTGGCCAAGGGCACCTCGCTCGCCGCGATGATCCCCACGGCGGTCACCGGCTCGATCGCGAACGCCCGGCGCGGCCTGCTCGACGTGCGCGCAGGCCTCGTGGTCGGACTCACCGCCACGGCGTTCTCCTTCGCCGGAGTGGCGCTCTCCTTCCTCCTGCCGGCGCGCGTGTCCGGGATCCTCTTCGCGGTCCTCCTCCTGCTCGCGGCGGTGCAGCTCGCCCTCCGCGGGCGGCGCCGCTGAGCCCTGCACGACGCGGACCCCCGCCGTCAACGCCCTGTCCGATCCGTCGCAGACGCTCGTAGCGTCGTCGCGATCGGGCGCGGGCCCGGAGGGGCGGGAGCACGATGGACCAGCAGCAGCAGCGCGATCGGCAGCACCGGCAGCAGCGGCGAGGGGGCGGCGCGAGCCTGCACCGGGACGTCGCACCCGGAGTGCACCGGCTCGAGCACGCCTGGACGAACCTCTACCTGATCGAGGAGGCCGGTCGGCTGACCGTCGTCGACGCCGGACTCCCGAGGACGTGGCCGCACCTGGTCCGCGCGCTGGAGGTGCTCGGCCGCTCGCTCGGCGACATCGACGCCCTCGTGCTGACCCACGCGCACTTCGACCACCTCGGCGTCGCCCGCAGCCTCGTCCGGCGGGGCGTCCCCGTGCACCTGCACGCGGCCGACCAGCCGCTCGCCGCGCAGCCCTACTCCTACCGCCGCCAGCGCACGCCGTTCGTGTACCCGCTGCTGCACCCCTCCGCGATCCCGGTGCTCGGAGCGATGGCCCGTGCCGGGGCGCTCGCGGTGCCGCCCGTGCACGGGACGCTGCCGCTGACCGCCGGAGAGGTGCTCGACGTGCCCGGGTCGCCCCGCGTGCTCGCGACTCCGGGGCACACCGACGGGCACGTCTCGCTGCACCTTTCCGAGCGCGACGCGGTGATCGGCGGAGACGCCCTGGTCACGCTCGACCCCTACTCCGCGCGCACCGGCCCGCACCTGGTCGCGCGCGCCGCGACCGCCGACACGGCGCAGTCCCTCGACTCGCTGCGGGTCCTCGCCGGGACCGGGGCGCGGACACTCCTGCCCGGCCACGGCGCGCCCTGGCGCCTGGGCGTCGCGGCGGCGGCCGAGCTCGCGGCGCGGACGCCGATCGCCTAGGGCGCGCCGCCGCAGGCCGCTCAGAGGCCGGTGGCCTGCCTCTCCGAACGTCCCCGCTCCGCAGCCGTGGCACCATCGGAGGTGATGTCGATCCCCGGTCCCGCATGAGCGCCGTCAGCTACCAGGCCGCGTCGATCCCCCTCCGCCTGGCCAGCGCCGGCATGGTCGTCGCCCTCCCCGTCCTCGCCGTCGAGCGTCTCGGCGACGTCGCGCTCGGCGGCGCCCTGACCGGAGCGGCGCTCTTCCCCGCCGTGATCGCCGCGCCGCTCGTCGGCACGGTGCTCGACCGGGTCCGCCGCCCCCGCCGGCTCCTGGTCGGCGCCGCGCTCACGACCGCCGTCGCCTTCGCGGTCGCCGCCTTCCTCGGCGAGGTGCCGACGCCGCTCATCGTGGTGCTGCTGCTCCTCGCGGGGCTCGCGACGCCCGTCTACATGGGCGGCATGTCGAGCTTCGTCACGAGCGCCATCCCGGAGCCGCGCCGCGCCTACGCGCAGGACTCGCTCTCGTACACGGTCGCCTCGATCAGCGGGCCGGCCATCGTGGGCCTCGCGGTCGGAGTCGGGGGAGCGCGGACCGCGATGCTCGCCATGGCGGTCCTCGCCCTCATCGGCGTCGTCGGGTCGCTCGGCCTCGCCATGGAGGCCCGTCCGGCGCCGACCGTCGGCGTGCTGCGGACGATCGTCGCGGGCGTCACCCACCTCGTGCGGCACCGTCCGATCGCGGTGGTCACCTCGGCGGGCACGCTCAGCCAGGTCGCGGGCGGAGCGGCGGGAGTCGCGGCGATCAGCCTCTCGGTGGAGCGGCTGGGCAGCACCGACGCCGCCGCGTGGATCCTGACCGCCTTCGCCGTGGGCGGCCTGCTCGGCGCCCTCGCCGTGGCGGCCCGCCGCTGGACCCGCCGTCCGCCGGCGTGGACCATGGGCGCCGCCTACATCGCGACGGGCGCCGTCCTCCTGGTCGCCGTCCCCGACCTGGGCGTCGTCGTGGCGATCGCCGCCTTCGCGGTCGCGGGCGTCTTCACGGCACCCTCGAACGCGGCGATGCTGCTGCTGCGCGACCAGGAGAGCCCTGCCGCCGTCCGCTCGCAGGTGTTCACGATCGGCGCGGGGCTGCGCTCCGCCGCCGCGGCCGTCGGCGCCGTGCTGGCGGGAGCGGCGTCCGGCCTCGGAGCCTCCTGGCTCGTCGCGGGGATCGCCGTGGTCTGGATCGGCTCCGGCCTGCTGCTGCGCCTGTTCCCCGCGCGCGACCGCGACTGACCCCGGCCGCGCGCGGAGCGCTCGGCGGGACCGGCACCGCCGCGCGCGGGGATCGCGATCAGGCCGCGACGCCCGCCAGCGTGCCCGTGCTCGGCCCGTTCGGGTCGGTGATCATGCAGTTGATCGTGCGGTCGCCCGTGCCCCAGCTCTCGGCAGTCGGGTAGTAGTAGCTGAAGTCGTACGCCGAGTCCTGGTAGCCGATCCCGGTGAACGACTCGAACGCCGTGACGCAGTCGGTCTCGGCCTGCTCCGTCGCGACGGACTCGCCCGGGTACTCGTCGGCGTCGGCCATCGTCAGGTTCTGGAACACCTCGTAGACGTGCGGGTCGGTGCAGGGCACGGTCGGCACGTCGGTGACCTCGGTCGCCTCCTCGCTGAGCTCGCCGTTCAGGCAGTCGCCCACGCGCAGCTGGAAGACGTCGGTCGTCCCGCCCTCGGTGATCTCCCCGGTCTCGTCGTCGCGGGTCTCGCCTCCCATCAGGCCGTTCAGGCCCGAGCAGCCGGTCAGGCCGAGGGCGAGGGCCGCGCCGGCGGCCAGGACGAGGGCGGTTCTGCGGCGGTTCATGGCGACTCCCGGGATCAGCGGTACGGAGGTGTTCCTGTGACGACTCCCAGGCTAGAGGTGCAGGGCATCCGTCCCGAGGGGGATGCACCCGATCCGGATCTCCACTTTCCGGAGTAGCGGACGCTCAGCCCGGTCCGGTCGAATGGGGTCATGGCTCAGAAGACGGTCGCAGACCAGCTCATCGCTCAGCTCATCGACGCCGGCGTCTCCCGCATCTACGGGATCGTCGGCGACTCGCTGAATCCGATCGTCGACGCGGTGCGCCGCAGCGGCGGATCCGAGAAGGGAGGCATCGACTGGATCCACGTGCGCAACGAGGAGGCGGCCGCCTTCGCCGCCGGCGCGGAGGCGCAGCTCACCGGGCGCCTCGCCGTCTGCGCCGGCAGCTGCGGCCCCGGCAACCTGCACCTCATCAACGGCCTCTACGACGCGCACCGCTCCTCCGCCCCGGTGCTCGCCATCGCGAGCCACATCCCCAGCAACGAGATCGGCTCGTCCTACTTCCAGGAGACGCACCCGGACAGGCTCTTCGTCGAGTGCTCGAACTACCGCGAGCTGATCTCGACCGCCGCCCAGGCTCCGCGGGTCGTGAACGCCGCGATGCGCAGCGCGGTGGCGCTCCGCGGAGTCGCCGTGGTCACCCTCCCCGGCGACATCGCCGAGCTGGAGGCGGTCGACGGCTTCCCCGCGTTCGTGCTGCCGTCGACACCCGTCCTGGTCCCCGCCGACGCCGACGTCCGCGCCCTCGCGGCCGCGATCGACCAGGCGCGGACCGTCGCGATCTTCGCGGGCGCCGGAGTGCAGAACGCGCACGACGAGGTCGTCGCCTTCGCCGAGCTGGTGGGCGCGCCCGTCGGGCACAGCCTGCGCGGCAAGGAGTGGATCCAGTACGACAACCCCTACGACGTCGGCATGACGGGCCTCCTCGGCTACGGAGCGGCGCACGCCGGCATGCACGACGCCGACCTGCTCCTCCTCCTCGGCACCGACTTCCCCTACGAGCAGTTCCTCCCCGACGCCTCGAAGGTGGTGATCGCGCAGGTCGACAGCGACGCCTCGAAGCTCGGACGCCGCGTCAGCGTCGCGCACCCCGTCCACGGCGACGTGGCGGCGACCCTCACCGCGCTGACCCCGCTCGTGCAGCGGAAGGACCACCGCTTCCTCGACAAGACGCTGAAGAAGCACGAGAAGCTGGTCACCGGAGTCGTCGGGAAGTACACCGAGGTCGGCACGCGCAGCCCGATCCACCCCGAGCTCGTCGCGTCCACGCTCGACGGCCTGCTCTCCGAGGACGCGATCGTCACCGCCGACACCGGCATGGGCAACGTCTGGCAGGCCCGCTACATCACCCCCAACGGGAAGCGGCGCCTGCTCGGCTCGTACATGCACGGCTCGATGGCGAACGCGCTGCCGCAGGCGGTCGGCGCGCAGCTCTCGCACCCCGGTCGCCAGGTCGTCTCGCTGAGCGGCGACGGCGGGCTCTCCATGCTGTTGGGCGAGCTGGTCACGGTCGCCGCCTACCGGCTGCCCGTGACGATCGTCGTGTTCAACAACTCCACGCTCGGGCTGGTGAAGGTCGAGATGCTGGTCGACGGCTTCCCGGACTTCGCCGTCGACGTGCCGATGGTCGACTACGCGAAGGTGGCGGAGGCGATCGGCATCCGCGGCATCCGCGTCGAGGACCCGCGCGACGTGGAGGAGGCCCTCCGCTCGGCGCTCGCCGACAGCGGCCCGGTCCTCGTCGACGTGGTGACGGATCCGCTCGCCCTCTCGCTCCCACCCACGATCACGGGCGCGCAGGTGAAGGGCTTCGCGCTGGCGGTCTCGAAGATCGTGATGAACGGAGGAGCGGGCGAGGCCGTCGCGCTGGCCCGCACCAACATCAAGCACGCTCTCCGATGATCGACGCCCGGGCGCTCGCGAGCGGCACCTGGTTCGTCCGGGGCTCCTCGCTGCCGCTCTGGCGCTCGCGGTCGGGGGTGGCGATCACGTACGCGCCGCTCCCGACCGGCGGGATCGGCGACGTCGTCAGCTGGCGCGGCCGCACGCGCTCGCACTACGTGGTCGGGATCGACACCCCCGACCCGCACGATCCGTCCGGCTTCCGCTGGCGCGGCGTCGAGCCGCTGACCGTCCTCGCCCGCAGCCGCTGGTCGTTCGTGGCCGCCGACGAGGAGGCTGGCTGGGCCCTCACCCGTTTCGCCCGGACGCCGTTCACGCCCGCCGGCGTCGACGTGTACGTCCGCGAGCCGCACCCGGCCCGCGGCGTCCTCGCGGCGGCGCTCGCCGCCTGCGCCGCCGACCCGCGCACGTCCGCGCTGCGCCCGCGCCTCTTCGAGGTCGCGCCCTGATTCCTGAGCGCGCGCCCTCCCGTGAGGGGTCACGAACGGTCGTCATCCGAGCGGGATGACGACCGTTCGCGACCCCTCGGCGGTCGTCGATGCGGGGACCGTTCGGCGAGTGCTCGTCGCAGGCGCTCGACGGAGCGCTCGGGGTGCGGGACGAACTCGGCGCCGACGATGCGGACGACGCGGACGCCGATCGAGGCGAGGTCGTCGTAGCGGCCGAGGTCGCGCGCGAAGCGCCGGTTGCTGGTGCGGTGATCGTCGCCCTCGTACTCCCACGCGACCCGATCCGCGGGGTGCCAGCCGTCCGGCCGCCCGACGAAGACCCCGTCGGAGTCGAACAGCGGCTCCTGCAGCACCGACTCCGGAAGGCCCGCCCGCACCGAGGCGAGCCGGAACCGCGATTCCTGCCGCGACTCCGCCCCGTCGCGCACCAGAGCGAGTGCGGCGCGGAGTCGCACCGAGCCCCGCCCTCGGAAGGCCGACACGCGCTCCCGCAGGTCGGGCAGCGGCACCCAGGGCCGTCGATCCGCCGGATCGCCGACGACCGGCGTGCGCACCAGCGCGTCGCCCACCGCGACGAGGTTGTCCGGCTCGAGGAGCGCGGAGAGATGGCAGAAGAGCGAGGCCGGATCGGTGAGGGGCAGTCCGCGGCGCAGGACGCGGCGGACGTTGGGATCGGCGAGGGCGTGGCCGACGACGTTCCGGTGCCGGGGAGCGCGTCCCGGCCGGCGGACGCTGACGTGCACCGGCTCGTCCGCAGCGGCGGGCGGGAGGTCGAGCGGCCAGAGCCGCGCCGCCGTCACGTGGCTCAGGAGCGCCTCCGGACCGACCAGCGCGAGGAGCGCCTCCGCGCGCAGGCGCAGGTCGGGGTCGGGGTCGGCGGTGCGGACCCCGTGGAAGGGACGGTGGAGGTCGGAGCTGCGGAGCCGCCCGCGGCTCAGACCGCTCGCGCGAGCGTCAGCGACGGTGAAGGCGCGGCAGCGGAGTCCGATCGGAAGCGGCGAGGGATCGTGCATCCGGCCACTGTCCCGCCTCCCGATCCTCGTGAACCGGTTCTCCACAGGTCGGATCCTGCGCCCACCCCGCTCGACCGCGTCCAGGCGTCACGAACGGCCGTCATCCCGCTCGGATGACGACCGTTCGTGACGCCTCGGCGGGCCCCTGAAGCCCGCCGGGCGAGTCACTCGCCGAGCGTGATCGCCTGCGCCTCGACGAGCTCGGGCTCGGGCTCGTGGGCGTCGGCGCGGGCCAGGGTGCGGCGTCCGAGCAGCACGATCAGCGCGGCGACGGCGACGGCTCCGGCCGCGGCGTACATCGGGAAGGCCGGCGAGATCGCGGCGGCCAGGGCGGACGCGGCGGGCGGGGCGATCGCGCCGCCGAGGAAGCGGACGCCGGAGTAGGCGGACGAGGCGACCGAGCGGGGCAGGTCGGTCGCCTCCATCACGCACTCGGTGAGCACCGTGTTGACGACTCCGAGCAGCAGGCCGCCGACGATGATGCAGACGATCAGGCCGACGCGCGACGAGATCACGAGGCCGCCGGCGATCAGGTCCAGCGCGAGCAGCAGCAGCACCGAGCGCAGCACGACGGTGCGCGGGAGGCGCCGGGTGAGCAGCGGAGCGACGAACACGGAGGTGATCGCCACGCCCAGGCCCCAGCCGAAGAACGTGAAGCCGAGGCCCATCTCGTCCAGCCCGAGCGGGTAGGGCGTGTAGGCGAGCAGCACGAAGAAGCCGATGTTGTAGAACAGGGCGGCGCCCGCCAGCGTGCGGATGGCCGGGACCTTGAGGGCCGCGAAGGGCGCCGAGAGCGGAGTCGGAGCGGGCTTCGGGCCGTCCTCGCGCAGGAGCGTCGCGATGGCGATGAAGCCGACGGCCATCAGCACGGCGGTCCCGAAGAACGGGCCGCGCCACGAGACGCTGCCGAGGAGCCCGCCGAGCAGCGGGCCGATGGCGATGCCGATGCCCAGCGCGGCCTCGTAGAGCACGATCGCCGCGGAGGAGCCTCCGCTCGCCGCGCCGACGATGGTCGACAGCGCGGTCGAGATGAACAGCGCGTTGCCGAAGCCCCAGCCCGCGCGGAAGCCGATGACGCCCTCGACGCTGCCCGCCGTGCCGGCGAGCGCGGCGAACACCACGATCAGCACCAGGCCGATCATGAGGGTCTTCTTGGCGCCGATGCGGCTGGAGAGCCAGCTGGTGAAGAACATCACGACGCCGGTGATGACGAGGTAGCTCGTGAAGAGCAGCGAGGTCTCGGTCGGAGTCGCCTGCAGGCTCTCGGCGATGGCCGGGAGGATCGGGTCGACCAGGCCGATCCCCATGAAGGCGATCACCGCGGCGAAGGCGACGGCCGCGCCTGGCTGATCGAGGGCACTCCCGCCGGCTTCGAAGCCCTCGCCGAGCAC
>NZ_PSWH01000006.1:0-131478 GCF_002932105.1 Rathayibacter sp. AY1C1
GAGCCTTTCTCGGGGGAGGAGGGGACGGGGGTGCCGGCGATGCGGGCGACGCGGGCCTCGACGAGGGTCGCGGCGCGCTCGAGGGCGAGGCGGTCGTCCTCGTCGAGGTCCTCGAACAGCGGGGCCAGGGCGGCCTCGAGGCGGAGACGGTGCTCGGCGAGGGCTTCGAAGCCGGCGGGAGTGCCCTCGATCAGCCAGGCGCGGCCGTCGCCGGCGTCGTGGACGCGGCGGATCCAGCCGGCCTCGTCGAGCCGGGCGATGATGCCGGTCATCGTCGGCTGGGTGACGCGGACCCGCTCGGCGAGCTCGCCGAGACGGGAGGGGGAGGCGGTGCGCAGCTCGGCGAGCGTCGACCAGACGGCTCCGGACTGCGCGCCGAGCCCGGTCGCGCCGCTCGCCCGGCCCGCGAACCGCGTGAGGGCGGTGGCGGCGGAGGCGAGACGCACGGGGGCACTGGGATCGGGCACGAGAAACAATATAGCACGACTATGTAGTTCGGTGGAGGGCGCTTCGAGTCCACCCTCCATCGGGCGCACTCACTGACGTTCTCCTCCGCTTCTGTGACAGGATCGTCCGTATTCGCGCGTCCACTCCCGCGATCACCGATGGAAAGAGAAGTCATGTCCCCCAGCGAGCACGACGTCGTCGTGATCGGAGCCGGTGCCACCGGACTCACCGCGGCGCTCCGGCTGCAGCAGCACGGACTCGACGTCGTCGTCGTCGAGGCGCGCGAGCGCGTGGGCGGGCGGCTCGAGACCCGCGTGGTCGACGGGCAGCTCCTCGAGCTCGGCGGCCAGTGGGTCTCGCCGGACCAGACGGCGCTCCTCGAGACCCTCGACGAGCTCGGCCTCGGCACCTACTCCCGCTACCGCGAGGGCGAGAGCGTCTACATCGGCGCCGACGGCTCCGCTCGCCGCTTCACCGGCGACATCTTCCCGGGGAGCGAGCGCACCGAGTCCGAGATCTCCCGCCTGATCGAGGTGCTCGACCGCCTCGTGGCCCAGACCGATCCGGCGGCGCCGTGGACGCATCCGCTCGCCCGCGACTACGACCGCGTCACCTTCGCCGCCTGGCTGGAGCAGCAGAGCGACGACGAGGAGGCGCGGGCCAACATCGCCCTCTTCCTCGCCGACGCCATGCTCACCAAGCCGGCGCACGCCTTCTCCCTCCTCCAGGCGCTCCTCATGGCCGCGAGCGCGGGGAGCTTCAGCAACCTGGTCGACGCCGACTTCATCCTCGACAAGCGCGTGATCGGCGGCCTCCAGCAGGTCCCGGAGCGGCTCGCCGAGCGCCTCGGCGCCGAGCGCGTCCTGCTCGGGCACCCGGTCCGCTCCGTCCGCTACGGCGACGACGGGGTCGAGGTGCGCGCCGACGGCGTCGTCCTCCGCGCCCGCCGCGCGATCGTCGCCGTGCCGCCGAACCTCGTCGGCCGCATCTCGTTCGACCCGCCGCTCCCGCGCCTGCGGCAGCAGGCCCTGCAGCACCAGTCGCTCGGCCTCGTGATCAAGGTGCACGCCACCTACGCCACGCCCTTCTGGCGCGCCGACGGCCTCTCCGGCACCGCGTTCAGCCCGCACTCGCTCGTCCACGAGGCCTACGACAACTCGAACCACGGGGAGGAGCGCGGCACCCTGGTCGGCTTCGTCTCGGACGAGAAGGCCGACCGCGTGCTCGCGCTCGACGAGGCGGAGCGGAAGGCCGCGATCCTCGACTCGCTCGCCGCCTACTTCGGCCCGGCCGCACTCGATCCGGTCGTCTACTACGAGAGCGACTGGGCGTCCGAGGAGTGGACGCAGGGCGCGTACGCCGCGAGCTTCGACCTGGGCGGGCTGACCCGGTACGGCGCGCTGCAGCTGGAGCCGGTGGGTCCGCTCCGCTTCGGCACGAGCGACCTCGCCGCCGAGGGCTACCAGCACGTCGACGGCGCCATCCGCGTCGGCAGGCGCCTGGCACAGGAGATCATCGACGAGGACGGCGCGACCGCACCGGCCCCCCACAGCGAAGGAGCACAGCCCGCATGAGCACCCACTACGCCGTGATCGACCCGGCCACGGGGGAGACCCTCCGCGAGTACCCGACCCTCGGTGACGCCGAGCTGACCGCGGCGATCGGCTCGGCGCAGGACGCGTACTCCTCGTGGTCGCGGACCGTGCCCGTCGCGACCCGCGCGGCGCTGATCGCCCGCGTGGCAGAGCTGCACGTCGAGCGCGCCGACGAGCTCGCGGCGATCATCGTCCGCGAGATGGGCAAGCCGCTCGACCAGGCGCAGGGCGAGGTCGGCTTCGCCGCCGACATCTACCGCTACTACGCCGAGAACGGCGAGGCCTTCCTCGCCGACGAGCCGATCGAGCTCGCCGAGGGCACCGGCTCCGCGCTGATCCGCCGCGCCGGGCTGGGCGTGCTCCTGGGCATCATGCCGTGGAACTTCCCCTACTACCAGGTGGCCCGCTTCGCCGGCCCGAACGTGGTCGCGGGCAACACGATCCTGCTCAAGCACGCGCCGCAGTGCCCGGAGTCGGCCGCCGCCATCGCCGACATGTTCCGCACCGCGGCCGAGGAGCTGGGCGCGCCCGCCGGCGTCTACGTGAACCTCTACGCCACGAACGAGCAGGCCGCGACCGTCATCGCCGACCCCCGGGTCCAGGGCGTCTCCGTCACCGGTTCCGAGCGGGCCGGCGCGGCCGTCGCGGAGCTCGCGGGCCGACACCTGAAGAAGGTCGTGCTCGAGCTCGGCGGCTCCGACCCGTTCGTGCTCCTGTCGACCGACGACCTCGACAAGGCGGTCGAGGACGCGGTCGCCGCGCGCCTGGACAACAACGGCCAGTCCTGCAACGCCGCGAAGCGCTTCATCGTGATCGACGAGCTGTACGACGCGTTCGCCGAGAAGTTCACGGAGGCGTTCACCCGCGCCCAGCCGGCCGACCCGTTCGCGGAGGGCACCCTCCTCGGCCCGCTCTCCTCCTCCGCCGCGACGGAGCGACTCGAGGCGCAGCTGGCGGCCGCGCGCGAGCAGGGGGCCACCGTCCGCGCCAGCGGCGAGGTGACCGGCAACTTCTTCCCGCCCGCCGTGCTCGAGGGCGTCACGCCCGAGATGGACGCCTACCGCGAGGAGTTCTTCGGCCCCGTCGCCGCGCTCTACCGCGTCCGCGACGAGGACGAGGCGATCGCCCTCGCGAACGACACCCCCTACGGCCTCGGCTCCTACCTCTACACGACCGACCAGGAGCAGGCGCTGCGCCTGGCGGACCGGATCGACGCGGGGATGGTCTGGATCAACCTCGTCCTCGGCGACGCGGCCGAGCTGCCCTTCGGCGGCGTGAAGCGCTCGGGCACCGGCCGCGAGATGGGCCGCCCCGCCCTCGAGGAGTTCGTGAACAGGAAGCTCATCCGCATCGCGTGAGACGGGCGCGGGCCGGGCCCCGGAGTCGATCCGGAGCCCGGCCCGCAGCCGCTCGGCCTGCGCCCGCTCACTTCTTCGTCAGCGACGACTCCTTGTGCGCGGCCTTCGCGTCGGTCTTGTCGCTCTGCACGATCCAGTAGGGCTCGTCGTCCGAGGCGTTGAACTTCTGCCCCTCGAACTGGAACTCCTTCGTCTTCTTCTCGACCAGCTCGCCGTGGGTCTCGCCCTGCGAGGTGTTCCAGCTGATCTTGTCGCCCTTCTTCACGAGGCGGCTCCTCTCTCTCGGTCGCGCCGGAGCGCGGTGGTCCCCTCGCGCGGAAGCGCGATGGTGGTGGTGACGTCGACGATCGCCGGAGCGGCGGGCGCCGACGAGAAGCCGAACCGCACGGGCGGCGAGAGCGGGCGCAGCGGGCCGAGGTCCTCCTCCGCCAGCACCGCGTGGACGCCCTCGACGCGGCGGATCGCCCGCACGCCGTAGTACTCGCGGCGTCCGTGCCCGGCCGACCCGGCCGTGCTCACTCCGCGGACGAGCAGGGAGGCGACCGGCGAGATCGCGGTCAGCCATGCCGGGTGCTCGGCGAGCGGTCGCGGAACGATCCGCAGCAGCCGGCCGAGCGCAGTGAGACCGCCGAGCTCCAGTCGCACCGCGAGCGGTCCGGCCGCGACGGACAGGCCGCCCGCGATCCTCCGCCACGACACCGGCGCGATCCGCACCTCGTCGAACGCGTACGTCGACCCGATGAAGTCCGCGACCTCGCGGGTCGGTGCGATCAGGAGGCGGTGGCCGTCGCCGTCCTCGACCATCGCGTCGGCGAACGGGCCGAAGGGGGTGTCCTCCCAGAGGCCCAGCACGATCCTCGTGCCCGAGGACGTGCCGAACCCCGCGATGCGCCCGCCGAAGCGGAGGAGCCGCGGGGTCCGGCCGGTCATCAGGAGGCCGAGCGCAGCAGCGTGAACGAGCCGTCGCGGACGATCAGCGTGGTGACCTCGCCCTCGACGACCTGCTCCGGGTCGCTCGAGGCGGCCAGCCTCCACTCGGCGCCGGGCGCCTCGGGAACGGTGAACTCGACGCCGTTCTCCGCCGCGTTCAGCAGCAGGGCGAAGCTCGCGCTGCCCTCGTGCTCGAACACGAAGGTGATCGAGCGGGCGTCGGGGTTGTCCCAGTCCTCGTCGGCGAAGCCCTGCGCGTCGGAGCGGAGGATGTCGACCGTGTCGGGGCCGCCGTCGCCGGGGGCGCGGCGGAACCACTTCGGGCGCAGCGCCGGCTCCGCGGCGCGGAGGGCGATCAGCTCGCGGGTGAAGGCGAGCAGCTCGCGGTCCGCGTTCTCCCAGTCGAACCACGAGATCTCGTCATCCTGGCAGTAGGCGTTGTTGTTGCCGCCCTGCGTGCGGGCGATCTCGTCGCCGCCCAGGATCATCGGCACGCCGGCCGAGAGCAGCAGCGTCGCGAGGAAGTTGCGGCGCATGCGGTCGCGGCGCTCGTTGACCGCCTCGTTCTCGGTCGGGCCCTCGGCGCCGTTGTTGGAGGAGCGGTTGTCGCTCTCGCCGTCGTTGTTGTCCTCGCCGTTGGCTGCGTTGTGCTTGCGCGAGTAGGCGGTGAGGTCGGCGAGGGTGAAGCCGTCGTGCGCGGTGACGAAGTTGATGCTGGAGACCGGCGAGCGGCGGTCGGCCTCGTACACGTCGGGGGAGCCGAGGACGCGCTGCGCGGTCGTGCCGAGCACCGAGTCGGCGCCGTTCCAGAAGTCGCGCACGTCGTCGCGGAACTTACCGTTCCACTCCGACCAGTCCGCGGGGAAGCCGCCGACCTGGTAGCCGGCGGTGTCCCACGGCTCGGCGATCATCTTGACGGGCGCGAGCACCGGGTCCTGCGCGATCAGGTCGAGGAAGGCGCTGTGCACCTCGGCCTCACCGGTCTGGCGGGTGAGGGTGGTGGCGAGGTCGAAGCGGAAGCCGTCGATGTGCATCTCGGTCACCCAGTAGCGCAGCGAGTCCATGATCAGGCCGAGCGCGGCCGGGTGCGCGACGTTGAGGCTGTTGCCGGTGCCGGTGGTGTCGAAGTAGTTCGCGCGGTCCTCCTCCACCAGTCGGTAGTAGGAGCCGTTGTCGATGCCCTTGAACGAGAGGGTGGGGCCCTTGTCGTTGCCCTCGGCGGTGTGGTTGTAGACCACGTCGAGGATGACCTCGAGGCCGGCCTCGTGGAACGCCTTGACCATGGCCTTGAACTCGTCGACCTGCGAGCCGTCGTCGCCGGCGTGGGAGTACTCGTTGTGCGGCGCGAAGAAGCCGAGGGAGTTGTAGCCCCAGTAGTTGCGCAGGCCCTTCTCCTCGAGGTGCGAGTCCTGCACGAACTGGTGCACGGGGAGCAGCTCGACCGAGGTCACGCCCAGGTCGGTGAAGTGCTTGATCGCGGCGGGGTGAGCGAGGCCGCGGTAGGTGCCGCGGATGTCCTCGGGCACGTCGGGGTGCAGCTTCGTGAAGCCCTTCACGTGCACCTCGTAGACGACGGTCTCCTCGAGCGGGATGCGCGGCGCGGTGTCGCCGCTCCAGTCGAAGGAGTCGGGGTCGGTGACGACGCAACGGGGGACCGCGTGCGCGGAGTCGGCGTCGTTGCGGGTGTCGGCGTCCTCGTAGAACTGGCCGAAGACGTCCTCGGACCAGGTGTACGAGCCCTCGATCGCGGTGGCGTGCGGGTCGAGGAGGAGCTTGGCGGCGTTGTGGCGGAGGCCGTTGGCGGGGTCCCAGGGGCCGTCGACGCGCAGCCCGTAGCGGGTGCCGATGCCCATCTCGGGGACGAGGCCGTGGAAGACGTGGCCGGTCCGCTCGGTGAGGGCGACGCGGGTCTCTGCTCCGGACTCGTCGAAGAGGCAGACCTCGACGCTGTCCGCGGTCTCGGAGTAGACGGCGACGTCGGCGCCGGCGTCGCCGCGGAGGGAGACGCCGAGGGGATACGGGAAGGAACGGGGGGATGCGGGCATGCGTCCATCCTGACCGGGCGGCTCCGGGAGCTTCGCGCCCTTGTCGCCGCGCCCGCCTCCCGCTAATCTTCCAGGCCCTCCCTTCGACACGGCGCCCTCCGCGGGCATATAGTCAGCTGGCTTACTAAATCTCGGAGGAGAGCGTCGTGCGCAACCGCAAGTGGATCGGGCTGGTCGTCATCAGCCTCGGAGTGGCGACGATCATCGTCGACTCGACCATCGTCAACGTCGCCATCCCGTCGATCGTCGCCGATCTCGGGATCACCTCGACCCAGGTGCAGTGGGTGCAGGAGTCGTACACGCTCGTGTTCGCCGCGCTCCTGCTCGTCTTCGGCACCCTCGCGGACCGCTGGGGCCGGCGCCGCATGCTGATCGTCGGCGTCTCGCTCTTCGCGCTCTCCTCCGTCGCGGCGGCCCTCGCTCCGACCGGCGACCTGCTGATCCTCTCCCGGGTCGTGCAGGGCGTCGGAGGCGCGATGGTGCTGCCGACGACCCTCTCGCTGATCAACGCCACCTTCCGCGGGCGCGAGCGCGCCATCGCCTTCGCCGTCTGGGGCTCGACCATCGGCGGCATGACCGCGGTCGGCCCGCTGCTCGGCGGCTGGCTCACCACCGACTTCTCCTGGCGCTGGGCGTTCGGCATCAACATCCCGCTCGGCGTGATCATCGTGGTCGGAGCGCTGCTGTTCGTCGACGAGTCGCGGCAGCCCGACGGGCGGAGGGTCGACCTCGTCGGCGCCGCGCTCTCGATCATCGCCTCCGCCTCCCTCGTGTTCGCCCTCATCGAGGGGCGCACCCTCGGCTGGTGGGGCGTCGACGAGCGGCTGAGCGTCGGCGGCTGGAGCTGGCCGCTCGGCCTCTCACCGGTCCCGATCGCGTTCGCCGTCGCGGTGCTCGCCGGGGTCGCCTTCGTCCTCTGGGCGCGGGCCCGCGAGCGCGCCGGGCGCTCGGCGATGCTCGCGATCGGGCTCTTCCGCCTCGCCTCGTTCCGCAACGGCAACCTCGCCGCGATGATCGTCTCGCTCGGGGAGTTCGGGATCATCCTGGCGCTGCCGATCTGGCTCCAGAGCGTCCTCGGCTACACGGCCGTGCAGACCGGCCTGGTGCTCCTCGCGCTCGCGCTCGGCTCCTTCGTCGCCTCGGGCTTCGCCGGCGCCTTCGGCAACAGGGTCGCGCCGGTGCTGATCGTGCGGGTGGGCCTCGCGGCCGAGATCGTCGGCGTCGCGGGCATCGGCCTGGTCGTCTCCGACTCCACCCCGTGGTGGGCCCTCGTCCCGTTCCTCGCCGTCTACGGCTTCGGCGTCGGCCTCGCGACGGCGCAGCTGACCGGGGTCGTGCTCCGGGACGTGCCCGTCGAGCTCAGCGGGCAGGGCTCGGGCACGCAGTCGACCGCGCGGCAGATCGGCTCCGCGCTGGGCATCGCCGTGCTCGGGACGATCCTCTACACCTCGACCGCGGGGGTCCTCACGACCTCGCTCGAGCAGCAGGGCCTCCCCGCGGAGCAGGTCGCGAGCACCGTCGACGCGGTGGTCGACTCCTCCGGCGCCGCGATCGCCGGGCTCGCCGCGTCGCCGGCCACCGCCGACGCGGCCCGGGCGGCGGGCGAGGCGTTCTCGGACGGCACCCGCTATTCCGCCTTCGCGGCCGCCGGGTTCCTCGCCGTCGGCTTCCCGGCCACGCTCTCCCTCGGCCGAACGGCCGAGGAGGAGGAGGAGCCGGAGGTCAGCTCAGCGGAGCCGAGTCGTCGGCGGTGAAGACGATCTTGCCGATCGTGCGGTCGGCTCCGGTCGCTCGGCGCGACAGCACGTCGACGACGTCGCCCAGCGGATGCACGGCGCCCGGCCGGGGCCGCAGCTCGCCCGAGGCGGCGAGCGAGACCGCGCGCCCGATCCGCTCCGCCGTCGCCACCACGATCATGTTGCGCACCCGCGGGCGGTCGCGGCGGACGAGGCCCGTCGCCTGCGAGACCAGCGCCGGACCGCTCGGCACCAGCGTCGCGATGCGCCCGCCCTCGGCCAGGAGGATCGCCGCGTCGTCGACCGGCAGGTGGCCGGAGACGTCGACGACCACGTCGAAGCGGCCGCCCAGCACCCCGAGGTCGAGCGCGCGGTAGTCGTGCGGCTCGGCGCCGAGCGAGCGGAGCAGGTCGGCGGAGGCGGCCGAGCCGGTGGCCGCGACCGTGCAGCCCGCCCGCACCAGCAGCTGGATCGTCGGATCGCCGATGGCTCCCGAGCCGCCGCTGACGAGGACGCGCTCGCCGGCGCGCACGTGCAGTGCGTCCACCAGGCCCACCGCGGTGCCGCCCGACATCGCGAGCGTGACGGCCTCGACGAAGCCGAGGGAGTCGGGCATCGGGACGAGCGAGCGGCTGCGCGCGATGGACGCGTCGGCGAAGGCGTCGCCGTCGCGGGTCATCCCCACCACGCGGTCGCCGATCGCGACCGAGTGCGACCCCGGGCCGAGCGCCTCGACGGTGCCGGCGATGTCGAGGCCGAACCCGTAGGGACGGGAGCGGCCGACGGCCATGATCCGCGCGGAGCCGGACAGGATCTTCTCGTCGGTCGCGTTGATGCTCGCCGCGCGTGTGCGCACCAGGACCTCGCCGCGACCCGGCATGGGCACCGGCGCTTCCCGCCACGAGAGCAGATCGGGCCCGCCGAACCTGTCGTACCCGAGTCGTCGCATGTCGCTCCCGTCGTCCGTGCCAGCCCCCCGAGCCTAGGGCGTGGCCGCTGAGCGGAGGCGTCGCGGGAGCCCGGCGGAACCCCCTCCGGTGCCCGCGGGCCCGGTGCTACCGTGGCGGCCATGAGCGCAGACGACAGCCCCGAGTTCGCAGGCTTCGAGGCCACCCCCTCCACCGATGCGGAGAAGGCCGACGACGTCCGTCCCGCCGACGCCGAGGTCGAGGAGAACACGACGGCCGACGAGAGCCGCGACCCGGACCACGGCTACGACCCGATGAGCGAGAGCGGCTCCGAGAACGCCCCCGAGGACGAGGTCGGCCCCCGCGAGGACGAGGAGGGCCTGCTTCCCCCCGGCAGCACCGCCGAGGGAGCTGGCACCGCGCTCGGCGCCGACGCCGTCGAGGGCGGCGAGCCCCTGGGCGAGAACGCGAGCGCCGGCACCCCCGGCCAGCTCGCCGACGAGCGCTGGCGCACCAACGGCATCAACCCGCTGGGTTGAGCCTTCTCCCGCGGCGGGCGGGGACCGCCGCGGGAGTGAACACCGCACACAGCTGGCGTTCCGGTTGCTCGGAGGAGGAGCAGGGGTAAGCGCCGTAGCGTTCCGGGAGCGCGGCACGCCGGTCGCGCGGACGGGGAGTCCCATGTCGTTGTTCCTGAACCGCACTCGTGAGGTCCGATGGACCGAGGACGAGAGGCGGGCGCTGGCCGAGGCGGTGGCGGAGGACCGGGCCGACGCCTGGCGCGGAGTGGGTGCGCTCGATCGCACCGTCGTCGTCTCGACCGAGGATCCCGGCGTCCGCGGCGGCGCGCGCTGGCCCACCGATCACCGTGCGTTCCTGCGCGTCGACCGCGGCGCCTCCGTGGTGCTCGCTACCGACGGGCTGAGCGATCCCTTCGACCGGCTCGCGCATCCCGGCACCGGTCTCGGCCTCGAGCTGTGCCTCGAGACGTCCGCCGTCCGCGGCGTCCCCACCGCCGAGCTCTGGAACCACTGGCACTTCCGCCTGCTGTACGAGGCCGCCCGACGGGCCGCCCTCCAGGGGGTGTGCTGCCGCAGCTCCCTCGACACGGCGCGGCTCGCGAACGTCGCGGCGCCGCCCGCCTGGACCGATGAGCAGGGCACCGTCGGTGTCCTCCTGGGCCTGCGCAGCCCCGGCCTGCCCGAGCGGCTCGACCTGGCGACCGGTCACGCCGACCTGGTCACCCTCACGCCGCTGCGGCCGCAGGAGCACGCCCGGGCGTCGGTCGACGCAGGCGCCCGTGCCGAGATCGCCGAGCGCCTCGGGGCCCTGCCGCACGAGGAGCTCGTGCACACGGCCCGGCCGCTCGTGGTCTGAGGAGCGTCGCGGGTCAGGAGCCCTCGGCCGGCTCCGGCACCACGGTCATCTCGCCGGTGTTGTTCGCGCTCGCGATGAACTGCTCGATCCACAGGCGGTTGAGCGACGGGCGCTTGCTGCCGTGGAACCGGAAGTGCAGCGGAGTCGTCGGGTGCACCCAGACGGAGCTGCGGCCGTAGCCGGACGATTCCGGCTCGCTCCAGGAGAGGCTGAACGACTCGTTCCGCCGCATCTTGGTGAACATCGCGACCTTGAGGTGCGCGAGGAGCCGGTCCTCGAAGTCGATCTCGAGTGATTGCGGTCCGTAGATCAGTCGTCCCATTGTCTCCGCCGTGAAGTGGTGCCGACGCGCCGGAGTCCCGGACGGCGTCGCGGGCTCCGTGAGCTCGGGAGCCGCCACGGAGAGGATACCGATCCTTCGGTCCGGAGGGGTGACACGGGTTTCGCCTCCGCCGGCCGGGGGCGTAATCACCCCGTCAACGACGGACGCCCCGCCGACCGGATCCGGGGATCCTGGTCGACGGGGCGTCGGAAGTCGGAGATTACTCGCCGACGCCGCGGATGTTCGCGGCCTGCGGGCCCTTGCGGCCCTGCTCGACGTCGTACTCGACGTGCTGGTTCTCGACGAGCTCGCGGTAGCCCTGCTTCGCGATGGCGGAGAAGTGCGCGAACACGTCGGCGCCTCCGTCGTCGGGAGCGATGAAGCCGAAGCCCTTTTCGGAGTTGAACCACTTAACGGTGCCAGTAGGCATTTCTTTTCCTTATGTGTTAATGACGCCGACCGGGGCCGGCGTCGTCAGAGTCCGCACGAGTGTGCGGTACCCGCTCGACTCGGCCTCCGCGGGTGAAACACGCGTCTGCCGGAGTCGTCCGGGTCGTCTAGGGGCTGAGCTCGCGCCTCCGGGGGAGGGCGGCTCTGCGGGGGAGAACGTCCCGCGGACCGGGCGTGCCGGTGGAGCGGGGGTCGAACGAGGAACGGCGCGGCTTCCGCGGCGTCCTGTGAAGGGCGGTACCCGCGTGCGAGGCGGGCGTTCGAACCGGACGACCGAGGACGATGCTCTCGGTCGGTGCGGTCTCTATCAGGGGCTGAGTCTCTTCGTCGTCGTGCGACTTCTCAGCCGTGGAATTCGGGCGATCGCCCAGGAGATGTCTCGACTCTACGGGATCACTGCCCCCGAGCGCGACCGCCCGCGTCAGACGGCGCGCCGATCCGCGTGCGCGAGGCGGCCGGAATCGCTGTCCGGGCGGGTCGCGGTGTGCCACGATACGACTCGGATCGCGCCGTTCCCCGCCGCCGATCCCCGCCACAGCCTCCCCGCCACAGCCTCCCCGCCACCGTCGCCCCGGAACGAGCCCGGAGCCCGTCCTCCCGAGGTCACCGTGCCCCTGCCTCCCCGGCCCGCCGACGCCGCGGTGCTGCTGCGCGAGCAGCGCGAGGTCGGCGTGCTCTGCGCCCGGCGGGCGGGCGGGGTGCTGACCGCCGCCTCCGCGCTGCACCTGCTCGCCCTGACGCCCGCGCAGCTGACCACGGTGCTGCCGAGCCTGGCGCTGCTGGTCGTCTCGGCGCTCGTGCAGCTCGCGCCCGGCCGATCGGTCGCGACCGGAACGAGGGCCGTGATCCTGGGATCCGCGCTGGACGTCGCGGCACTCGCCGCCTTCCTCTCGCCGGGCGTCGACGCCTCCCTCCGCGCCGTTCTGGGCGGGATCACGATGCTCGCCTCGATGGCGCTGCCGTGCGCGCTGCTCGCCGTCGGCTCCTGGCGGGGCATGCCGTGGGCCGCGGTCCTCGCGCTGCTCCCGGTCCTCGCCCTCGGCGCGGCGGCGACGGGCGCGTCCGGGCGCGCTCCCTTCGTCCTGATCTCGGTCGTCGTCTGCTGGGCGCTGCTGCTGACCGCCGCGCGGTGGCTCGCGGGCAGCGTCGCGCGTGCGCACGTCGGCACCGCCCGCCTCCGGACCGCCCACGACGCCGAGCGCCGCTCGAGCGAGAGCGAGTCCCGGCACCGCGCCGACGCGCGGCTGATGCACGACACGATCCTGGCGACGCTGACGCTGGTGGCGCACCGGGGGGAGGGCGTGCCCGCTCCCGTGCTGCGCGACCGGGCCGCCGCCGACCTGGCCCTCCTGCGCGGTGTGGAGACGGTGGAGGAGCCGGACCCGGACGGGGCGGCCGGGGTGCCGGAGGCGCTCCTCGCGCTCGGTCGGCGGTCGGCGGCGGTGGGCGTGGAGGTGCGCTGGCACGGCGGAGCGCAGCCGCGGATCCGACCGGAGGTGCTCGACGCCGTGGTGCGCGCGACCGGGGAGTGCCTCGAGAACGTGCGGCGCCACTCCGGAGCGGCCCTGGCCCACGTGAGCGTGGCGGAGGAGGCGGGCTCGCTCCGCGTCGTCGTCTCGGACGAGGGGCGCGGTTTCGACCCGGCCGCGGTGGCGGCCGGACGCCTCGGCCTCGCGGAGTCGGTCGTCGGCCGGATCGAGGCGGTGGGCGGCGAGGTCCGGGTCTTCTCGGCGCCCGGGTCCGGCGCGACCGTGCTGCTGAGCGTGCCGCTGTGAGCGGGTCGCGGCAGGAGGAGGGGACGCTCCTGGAGCTGGTCCGGGCGGCGGACAGGAGCCCGGGCGCGCTGTGGAGCATCCGCGAGCGCCTCACCCGGCCGAACCGCCTGAGCGGGAGCTACCTCGGGCTGGGCTTCCTCACGATGGCGGTGCTGCTCGACATCCGCGGAGTGATCTCGTACCTCTGGTCCCTCGACGCGCGGTCCGCGACCTGGCTGAGCGGACTCTCCTGGCTGCTGGTCGTCGCCGCGAGCGCGGTGGGGGTCTCGATCGCCCTCCGCCGCCACGGCGAGCTGCCGCGCCGGGCCTTCGCGGGCGTCCTCGCCGTGGACGTGGCCGCGCTGCTGCTCGAGTTCGCCGACCACGCCCTGCCGACACCGGCTCCGATGTACTACCCGTCGGTCTGCGTGGGAGTGGGCGCGGGCGTGATCGCGCTGATCACCTTCCAGCCGCTCTCGCGCTCGTTCCTCGCTCTGGCGGTCCTGGTCGGGCTCACGGCGCTCGGCCTCGTCGGCCAGGCGCTCCTCGGCGACGGAGGCGCCGCCCTCGCGGTGAGCAACGTCCTCCTCGCCGTCGCGCCCGCGGCCGTGTGCGTCGTCGTGCTCACCTCGCTCGACCAGTACGTGCGGCGCACGCTCGACCGCAGCCTGGCCGACGGCACCGTCCACACCGCGGACGACGAGTTCTCGCAGGTGGACGCCCGCATCGAGGAGCTCCTCGAGCGGGTCCGGACGCCGGTGCCGCTGGACGAGGAGCTGGGCGAGCGGGCGCGGGTGCTCGGAGACGAGCTCCGCGAGGCGCTCGCCCGCAGCCACGACCGCACCTGGCTGAGGATCGCGGTGGAGGAGTCGGCGCTGCTGTCCTCCGCTGTCGCGCTCGACGATCCGAGCGGGGCCGCGGCGCTGCTGGCCCCGCTCGACCGCTCGCGGCTGCTCTCGGTGCTCTGGCTGCTCACCGCCCCCGCGGGGAGGATTCCGCTCGCCGTCCGCCTGGAGCCGGGCCAGGGCGGCGGGGTGGAGCTCGCCCTGGTCGCCGCGGGCATCCGCACCCGCGACCTCGACCGCTCGGTCTGGGGCATCCTCAGCGAGCTCGGCGAGTACCGCACGACGACCGACCACGGCGCGACGAGGATCCTCGTCGCCCACCGGCCCCGGAGGAGGACGACGACATGAGCGACGAGCCCGCGATCACGCTGGCCATCCTCGACGACCACCCGATCCTGCTGGCGGCGCTGGCGGAGTGGATCCGCCGCTCGGGCACGGACATCCGCGTGGCGGCGACGGTCGGCACCTGGACGGACCTGCTCGCGCATCCGGCCTTCCCGACCGACGTGGTGCTGCTCGACATCGACCTCGGCGACGAGCTCGACCTCGCCATGAAGATCCGGATCATCGCGGCCGCCGGCGCCGCCACGATCATCATCAGCACGCACTCCGAGCCGGGCACGATCAGCCGGGCGCTCGAGGCCGGGGCGCACGGCTACGTGGTCAAGAGCGAGCGGACCGAGACGATCCTCGCGGCGATCCGCGCGGCGGCGCGCGACGAGCGCTTCCTGACGGCGCAGACGCGGGAGCTGCTCGGGGCCGACCGCCCGGGCACCCTGACGCACCGCGAGCGGGAGATCGTCCGCCTCTTCGTCGACGGGATGCCGCTGAAGCAGGTCGCCACGCTCCTCGGCATCACCCAGGACGCCGCGCGGAGCTCGCTGCGCAGCGCCCGGGGCAAGTACCGGGCGGAGGGGCTGGCCGTCGGCACGAAGATCTCGCTCCGCCGGCAGGCGCTGCGCGACGGGATCGTCGAGCGCTAGGCGCGCGCTCGACGATCCCGGGGGCCTAGACCGTCTCGGCGCGCTTCTGCCGCGCGGGCTCGGCGGGGTCGGAGGGCCCGTTCCAGATCGAGACGATGCCCCAGACGACGGCCGCGATCGGCACGGCCAGCACGGCGCCGACGATGCCGGCGAGGACGGTGCCCACGGTCAGGGCGATCAGGACGATCAGCGGGTGCAGCTTCAGCGAGCGCGCCATCACGACCGGCTGGAGGAAGTTGCCCTCGAGCTGGTTGACCCCGATGACGACCAGGATCACGATCAGCGCGGCGACCGGGCCGTTGGCGACCAGGGCGACGAGAGCGGCGAGGATGCCGGCGGCCGTGGCTCCGACGATCGGGATGAACGCGGTGAGGAAGACGATGACGGCCAGCGGGATCGCCAGCGGCACCTGGATGATCGCCAGTGCGACTCCGATGCCGATCGCGTCGACCGCCGCGACGGTCGCCGTTCCGCGGACGTATCCGCCCAGCACGTCGACCGTCTTGTGCCCGACGCGCTTGGCGCGCTCGTAGCCCGAGCCGGTGAAGGGGCGCAGGAGGAACTCCCAGATCTTCGGGCCGTCCTTCATGAAGAAGAAGAGCACCACGATCATCAGCACGAGGCCGGTGATGAAGTTCGCCGCTGCGGAGACACCCGCGAGCGCGCCGTTGCCGAACGAGCTGGAGGTGAGGAAGTCGACGACCGACTGGCGGGCGGACTCGATCTGCTCGTCGGTGATCTGGAACGGCAGGTGCTGCACGTAGTCCTGCAGCGAGGTGATGCCGTCGGAGGCGCTGCTGACCAGCTCGTCCCACTGGTTGCGGACCGCGACCGTGATCAGCCAGCCGACCGCGCCGAGGATCGCGAGCAGCCCGATCAGCGCCAGCCAGGTCGCGAGGATCGACGGCACGCCCTTGCGCCGCATCCACGCCAGGACCGGGTGGATCGCCGCGGCGAGGATGAGCGCGATCATCACGGGGATGAGCACCAGCGTGAGCTGCGTCATCGCGAAGACGAGCACCGAGGCCAGCAGGAGGACGATGACCACCTGGAGGCAGCGGGTGGCGAACCGGCCGAGGCCGTCGCTCCAGACCCGCCGCTGCGGATCGGGTGCGCTCGGCTGCGGCGCGGCGGCGCTGGTCGAGGAGTCGTTGCGGTCGAAGAAGCCCATGGAGGGACGGTATCGGCTCGGGCCGACCTGCCGTCCCTCCTTGACACCCCGGCCGCGCCGCGGCGATCCGGGGGTCAGAGACCGGCGGGCTTCTCCTTCGTGCGCAGCCAGGTGTCGAAGAAGTCCGCCAGGTCGGAGCCGGAGACGTTCTCGGCCAGGGCCTGGAAGTCGGCGGTCGTCGCGTTCGAGTAGCGGTTCTCGGAGGCCCAGCGCTTCAGCAGCACGCCGAACGCGTCCGCGCCGATCCGGTCGCGGAGGGCGACGAGGGTCAGGCCGCCGCGGGCGTAGACGGGCGCGTCGAAGAGGCCCGCGGCTCCGGGGTCGGCGACGGCGGTCGACCAGAACGGGTCGTCGGCGGGAGCGGCGGCGACCCGGGCGGCGGACTCGGTGACGCTCGCGCCGCCGGTGTGCTCCTCCCAGAGCCACTCGGCGTAGGTCGCGAAGCCCTCGTTCAGCCAGATGTCGGACCAGGTCTCCGGCGTGACGCTGTCGCCGTACCACTGGTGCGCGGTCTCGTGCGCGACGGTCGACTCGTCCGCGCCGCCGGAGTAGAACGAGCGGCCCTGGGTCTCGAGGGCGTAGCCGATCCGCTCGTCGTCGACCACGGCTCCGGCCGAGCGGAACGGGTACGGGCCGAAGACGGAGGAGAAGTAGTCGATGATCGCGCCCTGCTTCGCGAGGGCCGCCTCGGTGCGGGCGCGGGAGTCGCCGGTGATGTCCCGGTCGATCGCGTCGATGGTCGTCACGCCGCCCTGGGTGGAGCGGACCAGGTCGTAGTCGCCGATGTTCACCATGGCGAGGTAGCTCGCCATCGGGCTGGTCTCGACCCAGCGGGAGGTCGTCCACCCCTTCGACGTGGTGGGGGAGCCGACCGGCAGGCCGTTCGCGACCACCGTCCGGCCCTCCGGGACCGTGATGCTGAAGGTGTAGCGCGCCTTGTCGGCGGGCGAGTCGTTGACGGGGTACCAGGTCGAGGCGCCGTCCGGCTCGCTGGCGACCAGGGCGCCGTCGTCCGTCGACCACCAGCCGAAGGGGGCCCCGGTGCCGTCGACGGGGTTCCCGGTGGTCCCGGCGTAGTCGATGCTCACCAGCGCGGGCAGGCCCTTCCGGAGGGTCCGGGCGGGCGTGACGGTCAGCTCGTCCCCCGACTGCGAGAACCGGGCGACCCCGGCGTTGACGGTGACCTTCGAGACGGTGAGGCCGGTCAGGTCGAAGGAGAGCGAGCGCAGGTCCTTCTGGGGCGCGAGGGTGACCACGGCCCTGCCGCCGAGGGCCCGGGTCGCCGGATCGTACTTCAGGACGAGGCTGTAGGTGAGGGCGTCGAAGCCGCTGCTGCCGAGGCCGGGGAAGTAGGGATCGCCGGCGCTGGTGCCCCCGTCGACGGCGCCCGCGCGGGCGGCGGGGGAGGCGATGGCGGCGGGTGCGAGGAGGAGGGAGGAGGCCACGAGCGCGCAGAGCGCGGCTGACGCACGGAATGTCATGTCGGCACGCTAGCGGGCGGGCGTTTCGTGCGCGTGTCGGCACCGTGCCGAGGAGAAGCCCCGTCGATCGACGGACGGGCGATCACGTTCCTGCCGGGGCGAGTCAGCTGCGGAATCCGTCGCGGTCACGGAGCATCGCACGGTGGAATTACCCATTCGAGCCGCCGGAGCCCCGCGGATCGTTGCGGCGGCGACGGATTCCGCACTACAGTCGCCGTGTTCATACAGGTGCATGGGGTGCGGTACCCGAAGCCGCACTGCACCGCCCTGCTCGGAGCAGACGCCTCCGCCGGGAGGGATGACGATCCTCTCTCCCGGCGGGAGGCGGACCGGGCGGATCCGCCCGGCCGCCGCCGGCGCTACGCCGGGACGCGCACCGTCAGCCCGCCGGGCTCGATCCAGGTGCGGAACGCCGAGGTCGAGCCGAACGGATCGCCGTCGAGCTCGATCTCCTGCGCGTGCTCGAGGCGGACCGTGAGGTCGCGGCCCTTCACGTACCGCAGGGCCGACACCTCCTTGGTCAGGCCCATCAGCTTCTTGCCGACGACGCCGCTGCGGCGGAGCACGCCGTTCTCCCACACCACCTTGAAGATGATCTGCACCCAGCCGAAGAAGCCCTCGGGGCGCAGCAGGACGATGTCGAACTCGCCGTCGTCGACGGCCGCGTCCGGCAGTAGGAGGATGTTCGCCGGCAGGGCGCCGCAGTTGCCCACGATGATCGTGTGCGCGCGCACCTTGCGGGTCTTCGAGCCGTCGAGGCGGTAGCGGAACTCGAGCTGGTTCTTGTCGAGCAGGGCCTTCCGCAGCGCGTCCACGTAGGCGAGCCAGCCGGCCCGCTTCTTGAGGTCGTCGTCGGTGTTGGCGAGCATCTTCGCGTCGATCCCGAGGCCCGCCATCACGACGTAGGCGTGGCGGTCGCGGCCCGTGGAGGTCTCGATGTCGATCATCCCGACGTCGATCGCCCGGTCCTGTCCGGAGAACGCGACGGTCAGGGAGTTGTCGATGTCGTCGAGCGTGAGGTTCAGGTTGCGCGCGAGCAGGTTGCCGGTGCCGGAGGGCAGCAGCGCGAGCGAGGCGTCGGAGCCTCGGAGGGCCTCCGCCACGACGCGGACCGTCCCGTCGCCGCCGGCCGCGATCACGACGTCGGCGCCCGCGGCGAGGGCCTCCTTCGTCTGACCGGCCCCGGGGTCCTCGACGGAGGTCTCGTACCAGAGCGTCTCCTCCCAGCCGGCGGCCTCCTCGGCGCGCTTCACAGCGGCCTTCACCGACTCCAGGTCGACCTTGACGGGGTTGTAGACGAGCGCGGCACGGCGGCGCTCAGGCATCGTCGCGGCTCTCGTCGAGCTCGTCGCCGTTCTCGTCGACACGGCCCGGTCGCACGGCGGCGTCCTCGCGGATGTCGATGCGGGTGTCGCCGGCCTCGGTGGTCGAGACCTCGATGCGGGGGGCCGCGTCGGCCTCCGTCGCCTTCGGGGCGCTGGTCAGCTGGTCGTGGCGGTCGTCCGCGCTCTGGTCGGTCATGCCTGGACGGTAGCAGCGGGCGATCCGCGCCCGCGCGGGCTTGCGTCAGCGGCTGCGTGCCGCCTGGAGACCCCAGAGCACGAGCGGGATCTGGAGCGGGAGGCGCAGCAGCGTGATCGCCCGGGTCCGCGTCCGACGGGCGTCCCGCGCCATCTGCACGTTGCCGGGGAGGACGGCGGCCATCAGGGCGGCGGAGGCGAGACCGCCGGCCGCGCGGGTCCGCGGGTGCAGCGTCGCGGCCGCGCAGACCAGCTCCGCCGCTCCCGAGACGAGGACCCATCCGCGCGCCGAGCCGGGCATCCCTCGCGGGACGACCGCGTCGAAGGTCCGCGGGTGCACCAGGTGCACGACTCCCGAGACCGCCATCGCCGACACGAGCACGAGCGGGCCCGCGCCCAGGCGGCTCATCGGCCCTCCGCCCCGCGCTCGAGCGGAGCGACGTGGTCGAGGATCCGGCGCCACTCGCGCACCAGCGCCAGCCGGCCGGCCCCGTCGACCGTCACGGTGCGCGCCCGCGCGAGGCGGCCGCGGTACCAGCGGCCGTCCTCGGCGCTCGCCACCGGGTCCGCGTCGCCGTGGACCAGGAGCGTCTCGGCGGTCACCCGGTCGAGGTCGTCGGCCCAGGAGCCGTCGCGGAGCGCCGCGAGGTCGGTCGCGGCGCCGCTCGAGCCCTGCCGCCAGCCCTCGGCGAGCATCCGCTCCAGCCGGTTGCGCAGTCCGCCGTGGGTGGCGAGCACCGGGTCGTCGGAGTCGATCCCGAGCGCGTCCAGGCCCGGCTGCGTCTGCGGGAGGGCGGCGGCGATCGCGTCGGCGTCCTCTCCGCGGAGGGTCTCGCGCCGCTCCCACGCGCTGGTGGGGTGCACGATCACGCCGGCCTGCGGGGGCGCGGGGGTGCCGACCAGCGCGAGGCGGTCCACGAGGTCGGGGTGCCGGGCCGCGAGCGAGAGCGCGAACGCGCCGCCGGAGCCCCAGCCGACCACGCCGACGCTGCCGAAGCGGGCGCCCTCGACCATGCGGGCGGTGCGCTCGGAGCGGCGCAGGTACTCGGCGAGGTCGTCCGCGCGGTCCTCGACGCGGCCGTGAGCGGCGTCGACCGGGTCCGAGGCGCCGTAGCCGGGGCGGTCGAGGATCAGCAGGTGCAGGCCCCACGGGCCGGTGACAATGGGGTCGGGGTCGAAGCCGCCGGCTCCGGGAGTGGGGTGGCAGAACACCACCAGCCGGTCGGCGACGGGATCGCCCGCCGCCGAGACGCCCATCCCGCGGCCGGACCGCAGCTCGAAACGGTGGTTCGCCATGTCGCCTCCCGGGTGCGCCGAGGGTCGGCGCGTCGCCCCCAGTCAAGCGGAGACGGCGGCCCGCGCGCTGGGCCTTGTGCCGGAGCGGGAGCAGTCGGACGCGTCCGGAGCGGGCGTGCTCGATGCGGGTGGTGCGACCGTCGTCAACCCCGGTGACGCGCCCTCCGCCGTCCGGTGGACTGGACGGTCCCTCGAGGAAGGACCACCCGTGATCCGCACAGCACTGCCCGCGACCGTCGACGACGTGGAGCTCGACCCGGTCGGCGACGACGGCTGGCGGGTCCGCGCCCGCACCGAGGACCCGCGGGAGCCGGAGGCCGTGCTCGGCTTCATCACGCCGGTCGACGGCGGCTTCGAGGCGCACCGCCTCGGGCTGCCGCAGGAGGACGTGACCTGCCCGTCGCTCGAGGACGCGCTCTCGAAGTACGTCGCCGAGGAGCCGCTGCCCGCGTGGATCCGCACCGCCCGGACGGAACCGCGCACCGGCTTCCTCGGCGAGCGGGAGGTCGTGGTCGGCACCCCCGAGGCCGAGGGGGCGGGCCTCCTGGTCGTGCACGTCGACGGCGAGCTCGCCGGGCACGTCGTCGCGACCACCCCGATCGCCTTCGTCGCCGAGCGCGGCGACCTCCCGCCCCTCGTCGTCGAGTCGATGGACGGGCTCCTCGCGCTCGTCTCGGGACTGCGCCCGTAACCCCTGACCCCCGCGGAGGTCGACCCCCGTGGCAGGCGGTCGGCCGCCGCCCAGCGTGCTGGGAGCGGGCCGGCACCGCCGCCGCCCCGCACCACGGACGACGAAGGGAATCACCATGACCGACTTCACCGACCGCACCGCGATCATCACCGGCGGCGCCGGAGGCATCGGCCTCGCGACCGCCCGCGCGCTCCTGGACGCCGGAGCCCGCGTCGTGCTGGTCGACATCGACCAGTCGGCGCTCGACGAGGCGGCCGCGGGCCTCGAGGCGGAGGGGCGCGTCCTCACCGTCCGCGCCGACGTCTCCGACCCCGACGACGTCGACCGCTACGTGAGCGCGACCGTCGACGCCTTCGGCGGGATCGACGTCTTCTTCAACAACGCCGGCATCGAGGGGAGGGTGGCGTCGATCGTCGACACGGCCCCCGAGGACTTCGACCGCGTCATCGGCATCAACCTGCGCGGTGCCTTCCTCGGGCTCCGCTCCGTGCTGCCGCGGATGATCGAGCAGGGGCGGGGCAGCGTGATCAACACCTCCTCCGTCGCCGGGCTCGACGGCGCCCCGGACCTCAGCCCCTACGTCGCCTCGAAGCACGGGGTCGCCGGGCTCACCAAGAGCGCGGCCCTCGAGGTCGCGGGCACCGGCGTCCGGGTCAACTCGATCCACCCGTCGCCCGTGAACACGCGGATGATGCGCTCGATCGAGGCGGGCGGCGGCGACGCTGAGAAGCAGCGTGCCGCCTACGAGGCCGGGATCCCGCTCGGACGCTACGCCGAGGCCTCGGACATCGCCGCGCTGGTGCTCTTCCTCGCCTCGGACGAGAGCTCGTTCATCACGGGCGCCCAGTACCGGATCGACGGCGGGATGGGCGCCGGGCAGTAGCGGCGCGGGCCGGGCCGCGGGCGGGAGCCGTCGTCGCCGACGCACCGTCCGTTCGCCCCATGTTCACGTGACGCCGCGGAGAAGGGGAGCGAGGATGGGGGCGTGTCCCGTCGCCTCCTCCTCCCCGTCGCCGGCGTCCTCGCCGCGGCCCTCGCCGCCGGCGGGCTGACGCTCCTCGTCTGGACGATCGACGAGACGCCGTTCGCACGGCCCGACGCCGGCTTCGACCGTCTGACGAGCGAGGTCGCCGCGGTGCCCGGAGTCTCCCTCGACGGCGCCGAGCGCTGGGTCGAGGCGCCGGCGTTCGGCCCGCCGACCTCCTGGGTCGGGGTCGCGGTCGAGGAGCCGGCGCTCGCCGACGCCCTCGCGACGGCCTGTGCGACCGAGTACGCGGATCCGGTGCTGTGGTCGTTCCGGGCGACGTCCGCAGGCGGGAACACCCTCTCCTTCGCGGGCGCGGAGGAGCCGACCGCCGCGTGCCCCGCTCCCGCTGTCGACGCGTCGGCCCTGCTCGAGCGGATCGACGGGCTCGGCCGCGGCCTGGAGCTGCACGCGTCGCTCCGCGAGGGGGCCTTCGCCCTCGACTCCTTCGAGGACGTCTCCGGCGGGCTGCCCGCGCTGCTCCCGATCGTCCGGGCGGCGGAGGACCTGCGGGACGCTGCGGGCGCGGAGCGGGGCGCCCCGGTCGAGATCTCCGGTCCCTGGGCCGCGATCACCGTCGGTCCCGGCGAGCAGGAGCGGACCGCCGCGCTGCTCACGACCCTCGTCGAGGAGCACGGCGTCACCGCCTACTGGGCGACCGAGGACGGCCTGCGGATCGTCGCGCCCGACGGCGGGCACGCCGCGATCGAGGCCGCCGTGCGCGACTCCGGGCTGCCGGTGGCCGACCGGTCCCTGCGCTTCGAGGCCGACGAGTCCTGACGCCGGGCGGCCGTGAACGGGTGCGGCCTGGCTCAGACCTCGGTGGCGGGTGCTCGACGGGCTCCCCGGCTCACGACGGGAGGCACCTCCAAGACGGGGACTGCACGCTTCATGAACCGGTCGAAGTCCGGAACAGTGAACGCGGCGTACCCGTGCTCGGGAGTGAACAGGAGCCATATCCCGATCAGCTCCGCGCGGACCGATCCGAGCTGAGTGGACGCGCGCTCCAGAAGCGCCGCGACGTCGCCCGCTTTCTGGGGCTCTGGTCCGAGCTCCGCCATGGCTCGCATGTACGCGGTCTGAAGTGGACTCGCCCGATCGAGTCGCACGCGGAAGAAGGAGCTGTCCAGCTTCGCCTCCTAGGCCTCCCTCGCCAATTCGACGTCCTCCCGGTGGATGCGATCGTTCTCAGCCACCGTCCAGACCTGGTAGCCCAGTTCCTGGATGAAAGAGGGGTATCCGCTCGTGATCTCGACTGCGAGCTCAACAGCGTCGTCGTCGTAGACCGCGCCCTCGGCCGCTGCCGGCTCTCGGAGAGCCGCTACCGCTTCGTCGTGATCGAGCGAGTCGATCCGCGGAAAGGTGAAGAGCCGCTCGGCGTACGATCTCGCATCGCCGACCAGCTCGGCGATCTGCGGAGGACCGGCACCGACGAACGTGACGGGGAGGCTCCGCTGCACGGTCTTGTGGATGGCTTGGATGAGCGCTTAGAGCTGCGGTGAGTCGAGGAACTGGACCTCGTCGATGAGCACGACGATCCCCTCGCCCTGCTCGGCCGCCGCTTCACCCACGGCGACGAGGACGTCCGTCAGGTCCAGTCCGAGATCCCGATGATCGGCCACCCCTTCTGCCGGCGGTACACCCCATCCGATGGACCACACGCCGTCCGCTCCGACAGACACCGCGAAGGCGCTCAAGACCGCGGCGGCGTGCCTCCCGCGGTCGGTCCATCTCGCGCCGGGGGACAGGCGGAGGAGCGCCGCCTTGAGCTGGGATGCCAGCACCTGGCGGAACCGGCCCTTGTCGTGCTTGACCGCCTCGAACTCGATCACTTCCCCGTTCTCCTCCTGGGCGATCGTCCGGAAGCTGTTGAGAAGGACCGTCTTTCCGACGCCCCGCAGACCCGTGATGGTCATCGACTGGTTCGTGCGGCCCCGTCGCAGGCGCGTCAGCAGCGTGCGGAACGCCTGGGTCTGCTCGTCTCTGCCGATGAGGATCTCCGGTCGCGCTCCAGCGTTCGGCGTGTAGGGATTGTCGACGGCATCCATACGGGCCGGTTCAGGAGTCTTACTGTGCTTTATCCAGATCGAGTGAAGCGCAGTAAAGCCATCGAACGGCGCCCGTCACGCGCGCCAGGCCGCCAGCTCCTCCGCAGCCGCCAGGACGCGGTGGGTCGGCGAGAGGTCGAGGACGCGCGCGCCTGAGCGCCTGCGAGGCCCGGATCCCGCCTCCTGGACCCGCGACCCAGGGAACGCTGGCAGGATGTACGGGACGGTCGGTGCGCGAGAGCGCGCCGCACGGACGGCACCGCCCGCTGAGAGCGGCCCCGCCCGGCCCCGTCCCGCACACCTCCACCCGCTCCCGACAGCGCTCACAGCGCCGGAGCGACACATCACCGCGGCCCGACCGGGCGCGCGGTCGGACCCTGCGCCGCGCGCCCGCGTCCAGCCACTCCCTCCCGGAAGAACCGCATGAGAAACGCCAGAACCGCCAAGCCCGCCCGCCACCACCTCGAGCTCCCCAAGCCCAAGCCCCTCGAGAAGGGCGCCATGCGGATCACTCCGCTCGGCGGCCTCGGCGAGATCGGCCGCAACATGACCGTCTTCGAGCACAAGGGCAAGCTGCTCATCGTCGACTGCGGCGTCCTCTTCCCCGAGGAGAACCAGCCCGGCATCGACGTGATCCTCCCCGACTTCGCCGCGATCCGCTCGCGCCTGAAGGACATCGAGGCCATCGTCCTCACCCACGGCCACGAGGACCACATCGGCGGCGTGCCGTACCTCCTCAAGGAGCGCGGCGACATCCCGATCATCGCCTCGACCTTCACCCTCGCGCTGATCAGCGCGAAGCTGCAGGAGCACCGCATCACGCCGCGCACGCGCCCGGTGAAGGAGGGCGACCGGATCGACGCCGGCGTCTTCGACCTCGAGTTCCTCGCCGTGAACCACTCCATCCCGGACGGGCTCGCCGTCGCGATCCGCACCGAGGCCGGCCTCGTGCTGCACACGGGCGACTTCAAGATGGACCAGTTCCCGCTCGACGGGCGCACCACCGACCTCCCCGGCTTCGCGCGCCTCGGCGACGAGGGCGTCGACCTGTTCCTGGTCGACTCCACGAACGCCGACGTCCCCGGCTTCGCGATCTCGGAGGGCGACCTCGCCCCCGCGATCGACCAGGTGTTCCGCACCGCGCCGCGCCGCATCGTCGTGTCCAGCTTCGCGAGCCACGTGCACCGCATCCAGCAGGTCCTCGACGCCGCGCAGCGCCACGGCCGCAAGGTCGCCTTCGTCGGCCGCTCGATGGTCCGCAACATGGGCATCGCCGCCGACCTGGGCTACCTCAAGATCCCGGCCGGCCTCGTCGTCGACATGAAGGTGCTCGAGAAGCTCCCCGCGACCGAGATCGTGATGATCTGCACCGGTTCGCAGGGCGAGCCGATGGCGGCGCTCTCGCGCATGGCCAACAAGGACCACATCATCGACATCGGCCCCGGCGACACCGTGCTGCTGGCCAGCTCGCTGATCCCCGGCAACGAGAACGCGATCTACCGGATCATCAACGCCTTCACCCGCTGGGGTGCCACCGTCGTGCACAAGGGCAACGCCAAGGTGCACGTCTCGGGCCACGCCAGCGCGGGCGAGCTCGCCTACTGCTACAACATCCTGCGCCCCACCGCGGTGCTCCCCGTGCACGGCGAGTGGCGCCACCTCACCGCGAATGCGGCGATCGCGACGCGCACCGGGATCGACGAGAAGGACGTCTTCGTCATCGAGGACGGCGTCTCGATCGACCTGGTGAAGGGCCGCTCGCGCATCAGCGGGCGCATCCCGGCCGACCAGATCCTGGTCGACGGCACCACGATGGGCGTCGCCACCGAGGACGCGATGAACGACCGCATCGTCCTCGCCGAGGAGGGGGCCATCACGGTCCTCGCCATCGCCGACCTCGACCGCGGCACGCTCGGCGAGCCCGTCGAGTTCTTCACCCGCGGCTTCGTCGAGGAGCCGGGCTGGAAGGCCAATGCGAGCAAGGCGATCGACGACGCCGTCCTGCAGGCCGCGGGCAAGCCGGTCGAGCTCGAGGCCATGGAGGCGCTGATCACGCGCACCCTCGGCCGCTGGCTGACCCGCCGCCACCGCCGGAACCCGGTCATCACCACCATCGTCGTCGAGGAGTAGGCGCCTTCCACGCCGCCCTCCGCCTCCGCTACCCCCTGCCCCGCGAGGCGCGGGCGGAGCAGAGTGGGAGGGTCGGCAGGTCGCCGACGCGAAGGGAGAGCGCCATGAGCACCGACCGCACCACGGGTGAGGACACCGAGAAGACCGAGGACCTCCCCGACGGCACCGGGACGGACACCTCCTCCGGTGGCGGCGACACCGACACCGTCTCCGGCGGCGAGCCGGACGAGCCCGCCGAGTAGGGCCGTGAACGACGAAGGGCGGGACCGCGAGGTCCCGCCCTTCGTCGTTCCGCCGATCAGATCAGCGGGCCGTCGCTCTCGCTCGAGCGGCGGGTGACCTGCTCGCCGCTGGCCGGGTCGACGGCCGAGCGCGTGGTCGAGACGGCCTGGCGGCGGCGCGTCAGCAGGACCAGCCCGAGGATCAGGCCGACCGCTCCGGCCGCCATGAGGATGTAGCCGACCAGCCTCAGGTCGATCCCGGACACCTGCACGTCCACCGCGAAGGCGAGGACCGCGCCGACGACGAGGAGGAAGATCCCTGCTCCGATGCTCATTGCGTGCTCCTTCTGACTGCCGCCGGAGCGCACGCGGGAAGCGCGCAGGGGCACCGGCGATCGCCCCACGGTAGACCCCGGGTCCGGCGGCCCCCAGGCCTTCCGGCGGGAGCCTCCGGGGGTGTAGGGCGGTGCGGGTCAGCGGTCGGAGACGCGGAGCATCACGCGGGTGCGGTCGGCGCGGGTGACCAGGCCCTCGATCAGGAGGAACACGCGGTACTCGAGCCGGTACTTCGCCAGGAACACGCGGCCCAGGCGCTCGACCTCGCCGGGGTCGGCGTCGATCTCCGCGGCGGCCTCGACCGGCACCGCGTAGTCGGAGACGCGGCCGCGGCGGTCGCACGGGACGAGGGTCACCCGCGCGTCGTTGCGGAGGCGCTTCACCTTGCCGCTGCGGCGGGGAGTGGTGACGATCAGCTCGTGGCCGTCGCGGGCGATCCAGACCGGGGTCGAGACGGCGTCCCCGGACTTCCGGAACGTGGTGAGCGAGACGAAGCGCTCGTCGGCGAGGGCGGTGAGGTCCTGGGAGAGGGGCATGTCCGAAGTAGAGCGGCCGGGAGCGGTCACCGCAAGCCTCCGTGGCACCTCGATCCGCCCCCGTAGGGTGGAGTGATGACCGACGCGACGCCTCTGATCGGCCCGACCGAGGCGCCCGATCTGCACGTGATGACCTACAACATCCGCCGGCGGATGCCGCGCCTCACCTCCCGCGCCGTCGACCAGTGGGACCGGCGCCGCCCGCTCGTCCAGCGGGTGCTGGAGCAGGAGCGCCCCTCGATCCTCGCCGTGCAGGAGGCGCTGCCGGACCAGTCGGCCGCCGTGCACGAGGCGCTGGGCTCCTCCTTCGAGGCGATGGGCTTCGGCCGGGACGCGGACCGCGGCGGCGAGCGCGTGATGCTCTTCGTGGACCGCAGCCGCTACGCCGTCCGGCACTGGACCCAGATCGCCCTCTCGGACACCCCGGACGTCGCCGGCTCGCGCAGCTGGGGCAACCGCATCCCGCGCACCGCCGTGATCGCGGAGCTGACCGATCACGCGACCAGCCGCGAGCTCACCGTGATCTCGACCCACTTCGACCACATCTCGCGGCGCTCGCGCCAGCGCTCCGCCGAGCTGATCGCCCGCCGCGTCCTCGAGCTCGGACGCCCCGCGATCGTGATGGGCGACACCAACACCGACGTCGACACCGTCCCCTACCGGACGATCCTCGAGGAGGGCCGCCTCGCGGACGCGTGGGAGACGGCGGAGAAGCACCTCACCCACTCGTGGAGCACCTTCTCGAACTACCGCCCGCCGGCGCCGGGCAAGCGGATCGACTGGCTGCTCGTCAGCGAGGGCGCGTTCGAGGTCGTCTCCGCGGGGATCAACGCCGTCCGCTACGGGGGAGCGGCGCCCTCCGACCACGAGCCGGTCCAGGCCGTGCTGCGCTTCACGAACCCGTGAGCGGCTCCGCCCTCGTCGAGACATTCCTGGTGCCCCCGCGCACCCGCGGGGAGTGGACGGCCGACGGCATCCGCGCGATCGGGGCGGCGAGCATCGTGGCGGCCGCGATCGGCTGGGACCTGGTCGACGTGGCGGTGCTCGCGCTCGCGGCGATCGGGCTGGTGCTGCCGCGCTTCCTCGGCATCCGTCCGGCGCTCGACGCCCTCTTCGGGCTCGCGCTGCTCGTGGCGTCCTGGAGCAGCGTCCTCGGCCTCTACGAGGCCTGGCCGCAGTGGGACCTGGTCGTGCACTGCGTGCTCAACGGGCTGATCGCCGCGGTGGCCTACATCGTCGCCGCGCGGGCCGGAGTCGTGCCTGCCGTCGCGGGCGATCGCGGGCCGCTGCTCCCGGCGGTCGTGCTCTGCGCCTGCTTCGGGACGACGGCGGGCGTCCTGTGGGAGTGGGGCGAGTGGGCGGGGCACCGCTTCATCGACTCCTCGATCTTCGTCGGCTACGAGGACACGCTCGGCGACCTCGCCGCAGGTGCGCTGGGCTCGATCCTCGCCGGCGCGCTGATGCGCTTCTGGTCCGCGAAGTCCCGGGTGGTCGGACCGGGCGCCTCGCGCGGCGTCGGAGGTGCGGCGTAGCCTGTCCCGCATGTGCGGCCGCTTCGCGATGGACTCCGAGACCGATGAGCTGATCCGCGAGTTCGTCGCCGCGGGCGGGCGCGCCGAGGACTGGGCGCCCGACTACAGCGTCGCTCCCACCGACGTCGCGCCGATCGTCCGCGAGCGGCTCCACGACGGCGAGCGGGAGCGCGAGCTGGAGCTCGCGTCCTGGGGCTTCACCCCGTCCTGGTCGAAGGGCAGGGGGCCCTCGCCGATCAACGCGCGCCTCGAGTCGGTCGCGACGAACGGCCTGTTCCGCGGGGCGTTCGCCAAGCAGCGCGCGATCGTCCCGATGCGCGGGTACTACGAGTGGGAGACCCGCGCCGACGGCAAGCAGCCCTGGTTCCTGCAGGGCGAGGAGCCGATCCTCGCCGCGGCCGGCCTCTACACGGCCCGCAAGGAGGGCGACGACTGGCGCGTCTCCTTCACGATCATCACCCGCGAGGCGCGCGACGCCTCCGGCGAGGTGCACGACCGGATGCCCGTGTTCCTCACGCCCGACGTGCGCGACGCCTGGCTCGACCCGGCTCCGCTCGCCTCCGCCGAGGAGATGCTCGCCACCCTCGATCGGGCGTCCGTCGCGATGGCCTCGACCGTCACGGCCCACCCGGTCGACCGCCGCGTGAACAACTCCCGCACCGTCGACCGCCGCGACCCGGGCCTGCTGACGCCGGTCGCCTGAGGCCGTTCGCTCGGAAGGCGCGGGACGATCCGCGCGATCTGCGGAACCCCCCGGGCGAGGGCGGACGACGGGTGGTGGGTGGACCGGAGAGCACGGGAGGGGCGGAGCCGCGGCCCCGCCCCTCCCGGGCGTCCTACTTCGTGCCGGCGTGACCCGGGAACGGCTTGCCGTTCAGCGAGACCTCGTCGGGGTCGACCTCGACGTCGCCCACGTCGTCCGGGCCGCCCGTGCCGGGCACGGCCTTCACCTCGGCCGAGCCGGAGACCTCGGTGCGGCTCTCCGCCGGATCCGAGTCCTGCTTGGCCTCGGTCTCGCGCTCGCTGCCGGGCGACTCCGAGATGTCCTTCTCGATGGTCTCGCTCTCGGAGGAGGTGGCGGGAGCCGCCCCGTCCGGCTTGCCGATGGTCGAGCCCTGGTCGTCCTGCTCCGTGCGGTCCTGGTCCATGTCGTCGCCTTTCGTCGGGACCTCCGACGCTACGTCGGGGCGCGCGCGGGGGCACCCGCTTGACAGCCCGGCCGGGGGAGGGCGGCGTGCAGGGTCGACGTACTACCCTGGGTCGACGGTCGCACCGGGGGGCGCGGCACACCCGCCGCCGACCGCGAGGAGGACCCGTGGCATCCCACCGGACAGGCGACACCCGCATCGTCGGGACGACGGTCGACGGCCGGTACACGATCGAGGAGCTCATCGGCCGCGGCGGCATGGCCACGGTCTACCGGGCGCGAGACGGCGTCCTCGGCCGCTCCGTCGCGCTGAAGATGTTCGCCCCCGGCATCGACGACGCGCAGGACCTGCAGCGCAAGGCATCCGAGATCCGGCTGCTCGCGGCCCTCAACCACCCCGCCCTCGTCACCCTCTACGACGCGCACGACGGCGGCGACGACACCAACGGCCAGGCCTACATGGTGATGGAGCTCGCCGAGGGCCCGAGCCTGTCCGAGCGGCTCGCCGAGGGCCCGGTCGCGCCGAACGACGTCGCCTCGATGGCGGGCGACCTCGGCGAGGCCCTGCACACGGTCCACGCGGCCGGAGTCGTGCACCGCGACGTGAAGCCGTCGAACGTGCTGCTCGTCCCGAGCCCGCTGACCAGCCGCGAGTTCCGCCCGAAGCTGGCCGACTTCGGCATCGCCTCCCTCATCGACGCGACGCGGATCACCGCGCCCGGCACCCTCATCGGCACCGCCGCCTACCTCAGCCCCGAGCAGGCGCACGGCGACCCGGTCACCTCGGCGAGCGACATCTACTCCCTCGGCCTGGTGCTCCTGGAGTCGCTGACCGGCCGCCGCCCGTTCACGGGCTCGGCGATCGAGGTCACGCTCGCCCGCCTGCTCCGCGACCCCGAGGTCTCGGAGTCGCTCGGCAGCGGCTGGACCTCGCTCCTGACCTCGATGACGCGGCGCGAGCCCGGCGAGCGTCCCGCCGCGCTCCAGGTGGCGGAGTCGGCACGTCGCCTGATCGATCCGCGGCGCGACTCCCCGCCGGCGGCCATCGTCGTCCCCGACGTCCCCGCCACCCGGGTGATGTCGACGGAGCCGCTCGCCGAGACCGAGCCGATCACGCGGACGGAGGCGCTCGACCCGACCCGCCGGCTCGCGGCCGACGCCTACCCGGCCACGGAGGCGATCGCTCCGACGCAGCGCTTCACCGCGACCGAGCGGATCGCTCCGGCACCGCGGATCGCTCCGGCACCGCAGACCGCTCCGGCGCCGCGCACGGCTCCGCTCCGCCCCGCGGCCGCCCCTCCGCAGCGCCGCGGCCCCAGCCCGTGGCTGATCGTGCTGGTGCTCGCGCTGGTCGCGGTCGCCGTCGGGCTCGCGATCATCCTGATCGACGGTCCCCAGTCGCCTCTGCCGCAGGTGGACGGCGAGCTGGGGGACCACCTCCGTCAGCTGCGCGAGAGCATCCGCTCGTGAGGGGCCTCCGACTGCGCGCCGCCGGCGCCGTGCTCGCCTCGGTCCTGCTGCTGAGCGGATGCTCCTCCGCGCCGCAGGGCATCGACGAGGGCACCGCCCAGACCCTCGACGACGCGGTGGTGGCCGTCGCCGAGAAGGCCTCGGCCGACGACTACCAGGGCGCTCTCACCGAGCTCGCCTCGCTGCAGTCGGCGCTGGACGCCGCGCTCGCCGAGGGATCCGTCAGCTCCGACCGCGCAGCGACGGTGCAGGCGCAGGTCGACGTCGTCCGCGGCGACCTCGAGGCCCTGATCGCGGGAGCCCCGGAGCCGGCACCGGCCGAGACGACCGAACCGGCTCCCGAGGAGACGACCCCGATCGAGGAGGAGCCGGAGGACACGCCGGCCCCCGTCGAGACCGAGGACGACCCCGCCCCCTCGCCCGAGGAGTCGGAGCCGGAGGAGACGCCGACCGAGCCGGAGGAGCCCGCGGAGGAGACCCCGGCCGCTCCCGGCGACGACGCTCCGGGGAGCAGCGGCGACGCTCCGGGGAACAGCGGCGACGCACCCGGCAACAGCGGGAACGCTCCCGGCAACGGCAACGGCAACGGCAACGGCAACGGCAACGCGGGCGGCAACGGCCCGGGCGCTCGCGGTGCGGCGACCGGAGTCGGCGCCCCCGCGGGCAGCGGTGCCGCACCCGGGGCCGCGAAGGGCCCCGGCGGCCGCTAGAGCGCTATTCCTGCGTCGAGAGCACGGCGAACGCGGCGTCGAGCTCGACGTCCACGTCCGTGCCGTCCTCGCGGGTGACCTCCACCTCGAAGGCGTGGTCGGCGTCGTCGCTGCGCTCGGCCTCGGTGACGGTCCCGGAGCCGACGGCGCCCAGCGCCGCCTCGCTCGCGCGGGCCAGGTCGTCGCCGGTGAGGTCGTCCGGGTCCACGGCGGCCGCCGTCGGGTCGCCGGCAGGTACGCCGTCGTCGCCCGAGCCGGCCTGGAGGGCGCGGTCGTCGGGGTCGACGGACACGACGGCGAAGGAGTCGTCGAGGCGCACCTCGTACTCGAGGCCGTCGCGGTCGGTCAGGTCCAGCTCGTAGCCGGTGGCGCCGTCGTCGTCGCGCTCGGCCGAGGTGACGGTCCCGCCGCCGATCTCGGCGAGCGCGGCCTCGCTCGCGCGGTCCAGGTCGCTGCCGGTGAGGGAGTCGGACCCCTCGAAGCCGTCGGTCGCGGCGTAGGCGATGCCCGTCCCGGCTCCGATCAGCACGACCGCTCCGGCGATCCCGGCGATGATCTTCGTCTTCTTCTGCACGATGGCTCCGTCCCGGCGCCGCTCGTCGACGCCTCCAGCACTCTCGCGGTCGGGCGCTGAAGCAGGCCTGAAGCGCCCGCTCAGCGGACGAGCGGCACCCGCACCTCGACCCGGGCGCCGCCCAGCGCCGAGTCGCCGACGACGACCCGTCCGCCGTGCGCCCGGGCGATCCCGGCGACGATCGCCAGGCCGAGGCCCGACCCTCCGGCGTCGCGCGCCCGGCCCTCGTCGAGGCGGACGAAGCGCTCGAGCACCCGCTCGCGCTCCGCCGCCGGGATCCCCGGCCCGTCGTCGTCCACCGCGAGCACCGCCTCCGCTCCGTCGATCCGGGTCGAGAGCGCCAGCTGCGAGGAGCGGTGCCGCACCGCGTTGTCGACCAGGTTGCGCAGCGCCCGCGAGAGCAGGGCCTCGTCGGCCACCGCCTGCACGGGCGAGATCCCGCTCGCGTCGACCCGGGCCCCGGAGTCGCGCAGGCGCCGCACCTCGCCGAGGGCGAGGTCGTCGAGGTCCACCGGGGCCGACGCCACGGCCAGGCGCGCCTCGTCCGCCCGGGCGAGCAGCAGCAGGCCCTCGATCAGCCCGCCGAGCCGCACCGACTCCTCCGCGACCGTCCTCGCCAGCCGGGCGGAGTCGAGCCGGTCCGGGTGCGCGAGCGCCACCTCCGCGGTCTGGCGCAGCGCCGCGACGGGGGAGCGCAGCTCGTGCGAGGCGTCCGAGACGAAGCGCCGCTGCCGCTCCTGCCCGCTCTGCAGCCGATCGAGCATCCGGTTGAGGGTGTGCGCCAGCCGGTCGACCTCGTCGCCGGAGCCGGGAGCGGCGATCCGGCGGTCCAGGGCGGAGGAGGTGACCGCCTCGGCCTCCTCGCGCATCCGCTCCACGGGGCGCAGCGCCCGGCCGACCACGACGGCGCACACCACCGCCACCAGCGCGATCAGCAGCGGGACTGCGACCGCGAGCAGCCCGATCGTCGTGGACACCGCCTCCTCGCGGCCCTCGTCGGGCACGCCGACCACGACGAGGGAGTCGTCGTCGAGCTCGCGGGCGGCGACCACCACCGCCCCCTCGTCGTCCACGTCGACCGTGGCCGGGTCGTCGCTCTCGGCCAGCGCGAGCGGAGGGAGGTCCTCCGCGTCCTCGCCCGCGGCGGTCACCCGCCCGTCGACCACGAGCTGGACCAGTCCCTCCGAGCCGCGGACGGCCTCCGGCCCGCCCTGCTCGACCAGCGCCGCGACCCGCTCCGCCTCGGCGGCGGCGGCGGAGGCGGCGCTCGAGGCGAGCACGGAGGAGAGGACCAGGACGAAGAGCACGCTCCCGAGGAGCGCGGCGGCGGCCACCACGGCGGTCGCGGCCGCGGTGATGCGGGTCCGCAGGCTCCGGCGGCTCACCCGGCCACCAGCGTGTAGCCCGCCCCGCGCCGGGTGCGGAGGGTGTCGCGGCCGAAGGGCCGGTCGATCTTGTTGCGCAGGGTGCGGACGTAGACCTCGACGATGTTCGGGTCGCCGTCGTAGTCGAAGTCCCAGACGGCTCCGAGGACGTCGCGTTTGGAGACGACCTCGCCCGCCCGTGAGACGAAGTATTCGAGGACGCTGAACTCGCGCGCGGTCAGCGGCACGGCGACTCCGCCCCGCTCGACGGTGCGGGAGGCCGGATTCAGCACGAGATCGCCGACGACGCGCACCGTGGGCCGCTCGGCGGCTCCGCGGCGGATGAGGGCGCGCAGCCGCGCGACGAGCACCGGGAACGAGAACGGCTTGGTGAGGTAGTCATCGGCGCCGGTGTCGAGGGCCTCGACCTGGTCGAGGTCGCCGTCCTTCGCGGTGAGCATCAGGATCGGGGTCCAGTCCTCGGCGGCGCGCAGCCGCTCGCAGACGCGGAAGCCGCTGACGTCCGGGAGCATCAGGTCGAGGACGATGGCGGCGTAGTCGGCCTCCTGCGCGTACCAGAGGGCGTCGGTGCCGGTGGTCGCGGTGTCCACGGCGAAGCCCTCGGCCTCCAGGCCCGTCTCGAGGGCGCGGAGCAGGTTGATCTCGTCGTCGACGACCAGGATGCGGATGGCGGCCTCCCCGGGCTCGGCGCGCGGGGCCCCGCGCGAGCCCAGGCTAGCCGCGGCCCCGCTGAAGCCCGCCTGAAGGGCCGGCGGACCACCTCCCCGCCGAGGCGCCGGCTCCCCGCCGGGACACCGGCCGGAGCGCGGTGTCCCGGCGGGACGCGCGGCGCCCGGGCGCGGGTCACTCGTCGCGGTCGGTGTACTCGCCCTCGCCCTCGGCGGAGGTGCCCGCGGCGCTGGTGTCGACGTAGCTGCCCTTGTCGGCGGTGCTCTGCTCGTTGACCGAGGTGTCGACGTAGCTGCCCTCGGCCTCGCCGGCGGTGTGCGAGACGCCCTCCGTCGAGGTGTACTCGCCGCCCTCGGTGTCCTCGGTGCTCGTGCCCTCGGCGACGTGACGGCCGTGGCCGGCGGTGTGCTCGTCGTGACCCTCGTGGTGGTCGTGGTGCTCGTGACCCTCGTGGTGCTCGTTGTCGTGGTCGTGGTGGGCCATGGCGGCCTCCTCGCTTCGTCGCGTCGGTGCGCGGTCGGATCCGCCGCGCTCGCTCCGAGACTTCTGCATCGGGGGCGGGGGTGCAAGACGTGGCGGCTGCACATCCGTGCCGCGCAACTCCTACCGGTGCCGGATCCGCCCGCCTAGCCTCCGAGGATGAGCAGACCCCCTCGCACCCGCTGGAGCGTCATCGGCCAGCTCGGACCGGCCTTCGACGACGGCGGTCCGATGCTGCTGGTCGAGGCCCGATCGGCGTTCGGGCGCCGCCCGATGCACCGCGCCAAGGCGCAGCTGCTGCTGTCGGCGCTCCGCCACCGCGCCCGCGAGCTCGGGGACCGCGCCGAGTACGTCCGCTCCGAGACCTTCGGCGAGGCCCTCGCCGGGCGCGACGACCTCGAGGTGATCGACCCGCCGACCCGCGGCGGCCGCCGCCTCGCCCGCAGGCTCGGCATGAGCGTCCTGCCCAGCCGCGGCTTCGTCACGGCCGAGGAGGACTTCCGCGAGTGGGCGCTCTCCCGCTCGGGCAAGCGCCTGCTGCTGGATTACTTCTACCGGTGGAGCCGCGAGCGCACCGGCGTGCTGATGCGCGGCGACCAGCCCGAGGGCGGCCGCTGGAACTACGACCACGACAACCGCCAGCCTCCGCCCAAGGGCGCCTCCCGGCTCGGCCTGCCGGACCCGTGGTGGCCGGAGGAGGACGACATCGACGAGGAGGTGCGCGCCGACCTCGCGCGCTGGGAGGCCGAGGGGACGGTCCGCCTGGTCGGCGCCGACGGTCCGCGCCGCTTCGCCGCGACGCCCGCCGAGGCCGAGGCGGCGCTCGCCGACTTCGTGTCGTCGCGCCTGGGCGACTTCGGGACCTACGAGGACGCGATGCTCTCGGGCGACTGGACGATGGCGCACTCGCTGCTCAGCGCCCCGATGAACCTCGGCGTGCTCGATCCGCGGACGGTCGTCGAGGCGGCCGAGGCGGAGTACGCCGCCGGGGGCGCGCCGATCGCGGCGACGGAGGGGTTCATCCGCCAGATCCTCGGCTGGCGCGACTACGTCTGGAACCTGTTCTGGCACCTCGGGCCGGACTACCGGAACCGCAGCCGTGCGCTCGGCGCCTCCACACCGCTGCCCGCGGAGCTGCTGAACCTCGACCCGAGCGGCATCGAGGCGAACTGCCTGCACGAGACGCTCGACGACGTGCACCGGCACGGCTGGGCGCACCACATCCAGCGCCTGATGGTGCTCGGCAACTGGGGACTGCAGCGGGGGTGGGATCCGGCGGAGCTCAACGACTGGTTCGTGGACGTCTTCGTCGACGGCACGGAGTGGGTGATGCCCGCGAACGTGATCGGGATGTCCCAGCACGCCGACGGCGGCGTCGTCGCGACGAAGCCGTACGCCTCGGGCGGCGCCTACATCAACCGGATGTCCGACTACTGCGGCGGCTGCCGCTTCGACCCGAAGGTGCGCCTGGGCGAGAACGCCTGCCCGGTGACCGCCGGGTACTGGGCCTTCCTCGACCGGGCCGAGCCCGTTCTCCGCGGCAACCACCGGATGGCGCAGCCCCTCGCGGGCCTGCGCCGCCTCGCGGACCGCGAAGCGGTGGTCGACCAGGAGCGCCTGCGCGAGACGTACTGACGCGGGGCCGGCGGCGCGCCCGCCGCTACTCCGCGCGCACGAAGCGCGACACGGTGACCGCGACCGTCACCGCGGTCGTCCCCTCCACCGCCGCGAGCCGCGCGTCCAGCGCCTCGGGATCCACGTGGTGGGCACTCGGCCCCATCAGCACCTCGGCGCGCAGCTCGTCGACGTTCATCAGCACCGTCGTGTCGAGCTCGATGCGCTCCTCGAGCGCGAACCCCGCCAGCTGCTCGTCGAGCCGCTCCGCCTTGCCGGCGTCGATGCCCAGCATCCCGAACCGCTCGCGGATCTCGTGCAGGTGCCTCTCGCGCGGAGTGACGACGACGGCGACGCCGCCCGGACGGAGCACCCGCCGCATCTCCGGGGCGTTCCGCGGCGCGAAGACGGTGAGCAGCGCGTCGGCGGAGGCGTCGGCCAGCGGGAGGGGCTGCCAGAGGTCGGCGGTCGCGATCGCCGCCCGGGGGTGCGCGCGGGCGGCGCGGCGGGCGGCCGGGGCCGAGAGGTCCAGGCCCAGCCCGTCCGCCGCCGGATGCGCCTCGAGCACGGCCGCGAGGTACGCCCCGGTGCCGCAGCCGAGGTCGACCACGAGCCGCGCGCCGGCGGGGACGGCCGCGGCGACCGCGTCCTGGATCACCCGGTAGTGGCCGGAGCCGAGCAGGTCGGCGCGGGCCTGCACCATCGCCGCGGTGTCGCCCGAGGTCGCGTGCCTCCCGCGCAGCAGCGAGGCGTAGCCCTGACGCGCGAGGTCGGCGCTGTGCCCGAGGGGGCAGCGGAGCGAGGAGGGGCGGGGGAGCGCGTCGGGGGCGAGCGCGCCGCCGCAGACCGGGCAGGCGAGGGCGGGCAGCACCGTCGATCCGGGTCGGGCGGCCGGATCGAACGCGCTCACTCCGCGCCGGGCGCGCGCGCCCGCATGGCGGTGACCGCCGCGTTCAGCGTCGCGATGGTCGGCACCGCGAACAGCGCTCCGGCGAGCCCGGCCACCTCGAGCCCGGTCGCGACTCCGAGCACCACGGCGAGCGGATGCACCTTCACGGCGGTCCCGAGGATGAGCGGCTGCAGCACGTGCCCCTCGAGCAGGTGCACCAGGATCACGACGCCGACCATCACCAGCGCGGCGACGGGCCCGCTGAACAGCAGAGCGACCAGCGCGGCGAGCGCACCGGTCACGATCGCGCCGAGGATCGGGACGAACGAGCCGAGGAACACCACGATCGCGATCGGCACGACGAGCGGCAGCTGCAGCGCGAGCGCGCCGATGCCGATGCCGACGGCGTTGATCCCGGCGACGCCGAGCTGCGCGATCACGAACTGGCTGAGGGTCCGCCAGCCGGCGGCGCCGCCGCGCTCCATCGCGGGGCGCGCGCGGCGGGGGAGGAGGCGGAGGAACCAGTGCCAGATCCGGCGGCCGTCGAGGAGCAGGAAGATCAGCGAGAACAGGGTGAGGAGGGTTCCGGCGAAGACCTCGGCCAGCTGGGAGCCGACGGCGAGGGCCCCGGACGCGATCGTCGACGCCTGCGCGTCGGCCCAGTCGACCGCGCGCTGCGCCCAGTCCGAGAGCTGGACGTCCGAGAACGACAGCGGCGGGCTCCGCAGCCACGCCTCGACGCCGTCGACCGCGTCGAGAGCGCGCTGCCCCACTCCGCTGAAGCCGGAGCGCGACTGCACGATCACCAGCCCGACGAGGCCGGTCAGCAGGAGGAGCATCAGGACGATCGAGACCAGGACCGCGAGCGGGCGGGGGAGCCGCAGGCGCTCGAGCCGGTTCCGCAGCGGGGTGAGGAGCGCGGTGAGCAGCAGCGCGATCAGCACCGGCACGACGATCACGGGCAGCAGCGAGACGAGGCGCACGAGGAGGTAGAGGAGCCCGGCGACGGCGAGGAAGCGCCACGACCAGGCGGCGGCGATCCGCATCCCGGTCGAGACGTCGCCCGAGGCGTCGTCCGGCGAGTCCGAGGGGGCCGGAGCCGTGACCGCAGCCGGGGGAGCGGCGGCCGCAGGCGGACTCGCCGCCGTGCCGTGCCGCTCGTCGCGCGCTCGCCGTTCCCGCATGACCCCTCCGATCCTCTCGCAGTGTACGGCGGAGCGGCCGTCCGGGACCGGGAGGGAGCCCGGGGGCGCCCCGCCTGGAGGGATCCGGGCGCCGGATGCGCCGGCAGCGGCTCGTCCGGAGGGCGGAACGCGCCGGATCGCGCCGTCTCCGCCCCGTTCCCCGCCTCGGCCGCGGGAGGCCGGTCCGTGCCGGTAGCGTCGTGCGGGTCGATGCCGAGCGAGGAGGGCGACGGATGCTGGAGGCGGTTCTCGCGATCGCCGCGTGGTGCGCGGGCGCGGTGCTCGTCGTCAGCGGCGCCCTGAAGCTCGGCCGCACGGAGCGGTTCCGGGCGAGCCTCGAGGCGCTCGGGGTCCCCCTCCTCCTCCGGCGCCGCGGCTGGTTCGCGGCCGCCTTCCCCGTCGTCGAGATCGCGCTGGGCGCCGCGGTGGTGCTGGCGCCCGCTCCGGCGCACCGTGCCGCCCTCGTGCCGGTGGCGCTCCTCGACGCCGTGTTCCTCGTCGTCGCCGTCCGCGCGGTCCGCGCGACGGAGGACGTCGACTGCGAGTGCTTCGGCGGGCTGGGCTCGGCACGGATGACCGGACGCACCGTCGCGAGGAACGCGGTGCTGCTCGCGCTCGCGGTCGCCGGGGCCCTCGGCGGGCTCGCTCCGGCCGCGCTGCTCGGCGGCGGCGGTGCCTCGGCGGCGGCGTCCGGGCTCGCCGCCGCTCTCGCCGCGGTCTCGCTCGTGCTGGTGCGCGACCGCCTTGCGGCGTCGACGGCCGCTCGCGTCCGGGCGGCCGCCCGCCTGTCCGCAGCCGACAGGGAGTCCGCGCCGGGGCGCGCGCCCGAGGGCGACCTCTCGGCCGCCGACCTCGCGTTCGTCACAGTGGCCGGCGAGCTCCTGACGCTCGAGGAGCTGTCCCGCCCGGCGACGCACCTCGTCTTCTTCTCGCCCTCGTGCGCCGCCTGCCACGCGCTCGTCGAGCGCTTCCGCTGGTGGCCCCACGGCCTGCGCCCGGGCGAGGAGCTGCTGCCCGTCCTCCTCGGCAGCCGCGAGGACTTCGCGGTGCACGCCGTCTACGGGCCGCTCGTCGACCACGCCCTCTACGATCCGGAGGGCCGCGTCGCCGCCGCCCTCGGCCGAGCGGGGACGCCGGGCCACGTGCTGCTCACGCCCGAGCGTCCGCTCGGCGACGGCTGGACCTCGGGAGCCGCGTCGATCGAGGCACGCGTGCTCCGGCCCGGATTCCTCGCCGAGCTGCAGGCGGCCGGCCCGGACCCGGCTCCGGCGGCCGGCGGCGCGGTACCGGCGGGGTGACGACGGCCGGCGGGCGGAGCGGTGCCGCCGGGCTGTCGACGACCGACCGACGGCGGCCGGGCTCAGCGGCGCTCGAACTCGCCGGACATCGAGCCGTGCACGGGGTGGGCGGGATCGTCACCCACGGCGCGGGCGGGATCGTCGATCTCCACGGCGCGGGACGGGGGCTCCTCGTCGCTCGCGTCGAGGCCGAAGCCGTCCTCGAGCAGCTCCTGGGCGATGCGGCTCGACAGGCCGCTCCTCTCGCCCGGTCCGGGGTCGCTCTCCGGGTCGACGGGGGCGGCGAACGCCTGCTCGAGTCCGGACGCCGGCATCCCGGCGTCGTCGATCGAGTCGGCTCGCCCGTCGGAGGGTCCTCGTGCAGGTCTCGGCATGCGCCCGAGCGTAGAGGACGGGCCCCCGGAGGTCGACGCTCCGTCGCGCACTGCCGGGCCGCCCGCGCGCCGGGTCAGTCGTGCAGCGACCAGGAGTGGGGAGCGACCTGGACGCCGCCGACGGTCGCCGTCTCGTCGCCGATGTTCAGCGCGAGCCGCGCGGTGCGTCCCTCCGGGCCCTCCGCCACGAGCATCACGGCGGTGTTGGAGAGGTCGACCGTGCGGGTGCTCGCGCCGACCAGCCACGGGTTCCGTCGGCGGAACGCGACGACCTCCTGGTGGGCCCGGTAGGCCTCCCCGCCCGGCCACTCGGCGGGCTCGGCCGGGAACTCCGGGCGGATCGCGTCGTCGCCGCCGATCCGCTCCTCCTTGACGCCGCGCAGGCCCCGCTCGTCGCCGGAGTAGATGCTCGGCACGCCGGCGACGAAGCCGAGGATCGCCGCGGCGTGGCCGTGGTGGCGCTCGTCGCTGACGGCGCTGGCGATCCGGGTGACGTCGTGGTTGCCGACGAAGGTGAGGGGCAGGAACTCGCGGACGAAGTCGTCGTGGCGCTTCAGGGACCAGGCCAGCTCGAAGAGGTTCGCCTCCTCGAGGGAGTTGCGGACGGCCTTCCAGAGCTCGTACTGCGTGACCGAGTCGAGCCCCGACTCCCGCACGTAGCCGGTGTAGTCGCCGTGGATGACCTCGCCGACGAACCACGCGTCGGGGAAGCGCTGCCGCACCGGGTCGATCGCCGCGTGCCAGGCCGCCGGCGCGACCGCGTACGCCGCGTCGAGCCGCCAGCCGTCGATGCCCCGCTCGAGCCAGTGCGCGAGCACGGAGGACACGTGCTCCGCGACCTCGGGGTTCCCGTTGTCGAGCTCGACCAGGGCGTCGTGCCCCTCGAACACGTCGACGCGGAGGCCGTCGACCTCCTGCGACCGCTCGCTGCGGGAGAAGCGCGCCGCCTCGGGGGAGCCCTCGCCGGCCGCGACGGCGGCACGCCACCAGGGGTGCTCCCGTCCCACGTGGTTGAAGACCCCGTCGAGCAGCACCCGGATCCCGCGCTCGCGGCACGCGGCGATCAGCGCGTCGAGGTCTGCCTCGTCGCCGAGGCGGGGATCGATCCGGAAGTGGTCGACCGTGTCGTAGCCGTGGGTGGAGGAGGCGAAGACCGGCCCGAGCAGCAGCCCGTTGCAGCCCAGCGCCAGCAGGTCGTCGAGCCAGGGGAGCAGGGCGCGGAGGCGGTGCTGCGGCTCGTCCTCCGGACCCGGACCCTCCGAGGCGCTCGCCTCGGCGCCCGTGAAGCCGAGCGGGTAGACGTGCCACCAGATCGCCGTCGAGATCCAACCGTCCGTCTGAGCCATCGTGGCCGTCCTCCCGGCCCGCTCGGGCGCGGGCCGCCGTCACTGTAGCGAGGCGGGCTGGACCGGAGCCGCGCCCGCTCACGGGCCGGGCCGCAGGGCGGTGATCCAAGCCAGCACGGCCAGGCCCGCCCGCACGGAGGCGGGTGCCGTGACGGAGCAGACGAGCAGTGCGAGAGCCGCGCAGGCGAGCCCGGCCACCGCGCTCCTCCGCTCGCCCGCCCACCGCAGCGCCCGCACGGACGCGATCACCGTGGCGACCGCCACGGCGACGGCGGGGAGGGCCCAGAGCGGATGCACGGAGGACGCGAGCGCGAGCAGGCCCAGCGCGAGCGCGGCGAGACCGGGCTCGTACGGCCTGCGGGCGGGAGGGTGCCGCCGGGGAGGGCGGAGGAGGGCCGCGTCGGCCGGAGCGGGTGGAGGGAGGAGTGCCGTCGTCGTCATGAGCCGATCCTCGTCAGGCCGCGGGCCGCGCGGAGAGGCGATCGGCGGATCGGTGGACGAGGGGCGCCGAGCGCCTCCTGTGGAGGGACCGACCGGCGCGATCGGCGTCGTTCCGGGCGTCTCGAGGCCGGAATCGCCGGAGATCCGGGGCGGGGCTGGTAGGTTACCGACGGTCCGACCGGTTGAGGACGTCCGTCCCCGGCCGAGGACGATCCATCGAAACCAGCTGTTCCGACAGCGAGAACGTCCTGGGAGGACACTCCATGGCTGACAAGTCGCTCAACCGCACCGAGCTCGTCGCGAAGATCGCCGCCGACTCCGGCCAGAGCCAGGCCGCCGTCAACGGCGTCCTCGACGCGCTCTTCACCACCCTCGCCGACTCCGTGTCGAACGACGTGAAGGTCACCATCCCCGGCTGGATCGCCGTCGAGCGCACCTCCCGCGCCGCACGCACCGGCCGCAACCCGCAGACCGGCGAGACCATCCAGATCGCCGCCGGCCACTCGGTCAAGGTCTCCGCGGGCACCAAGCTCAAGGCCGCCGCGAAGTAGTCGCGCCCTCCGACACGGCCCCGGCACTGCGCCGGGGCCGTCGTCGTCCGCGGACGCGGCTGCCGATCAGCCGCGGAACGTAGGCTGGACCGGTGAATCGAACCGTCCGGATCGTCGGCCCTGCGCTCGTGCTCGTCGCCGCAGCGCTCGTCGCCCTTCTCGCGGCCCTGGCCTTCGGCGGGGGAGCCGCGGCTCCGCTGCTGAACGATCCCGGCCCCGTGGTCCGCTACGGCCTCCCGATCGCCAAGCTGGCCGTCAATCTCGGCGCCGCGGGCATGATCGGCTCGCTCGTGCTGACGCTGTTCGCGCTGAGCCCCCGCGCCGCCGCTGCCCGCGACGCCCGATCCTCGTCCCGCGCCTCGACCGCTCACGCCTCCTCGCGCGGCGGCCAGTCCTCGCGCGGCGGCCAGTCCTCCTCCCGCGCAGGATCGACGCGCACCGCGGTCGCCCCCGCGCGCCCTGCGCCCGGCGAGGCCGCGCCCGAGCCGCGCACCGAGTTCTCGATCGCCCTCGACGTCGCCGCCGCCAGCGCCGCCTTCTTCGCGGCGGCCAGCGCGGTGACCGGGTTCCTCACCTTCCTCAACGTCACGCAGACGCCCCTGAGCCTCGACCGCGACTTCGGCACCAAGCTCAGCTACTTCATCGGCAGCATCGAGGTCGGCCAGGCCTGGCTCATCACGACGCTGCTCGCGGCCGTCGTCACCGTCCTCTGCTTCGCCGTCCGCAACCAGACCGCGCTCGTCTTCGTCACGGGCCTGGCCCTGCTCACGCTGCTGCCGATGGCGCAGCAGGGGCACGCGGCCGGAGCGAGCGGGCACGACGCCGCCGTCACGGCGCTGGGCCTGCACCTCGTCTTCGCGGCGATCTGGCTGGGCGGCCTCATCACCGTCATCGCCCTGCGGCCCCTGCTCGGCGGCTCCCGCCTGCTGCCCGTGATCGAGCGCTACTCCAGCCTCGCGCTCGTGAGCTTCGTCGTGGTCGCGGCGTCCGGCTACGTCAGCGCCGAGCTCCGGCTCGCCACCCTCGACAACCTGCTCACCGGCTACGGGATCCTCGTGCTGGTCAAGGTCGCGGCGCTGGTCGCGCTGGGCCTGTTCGGCGTGCTGCAGCGCCGCTACCTCATCGAGCGGATGCGGAAGGCCGGCGGTGTCGGCGGCCGCAGCTTCTGGTGGCTCGTCGGCGCCGAGATCGCCTTCATGGGGATCGCCTCCGGAGTCGCTGCGGCGCTCGCGCGCACCGCGACCCCGGTCGACCAGATCGCCGCCAGCCAGCTCACGGATCCGACCCCGGCCCAGCTGCTGACGGGCGAGCCCCTGCCGCCGCCCGCGAGCGCGATGAACTTCCTCACGCTCTGGAACATCGACCTGGTCTGGCTCCTGGTCTGCTCCTTCGCCATCGCGTTCTACGTCGCCGGAGTGGTGCGCCTGCACCGCCGCGGCGACCGCTGGCCCCTGCACCGCACGATCCTCTGGATCGCGGGCATGCTCCTCCTGGCCTACATCACGAACGGCGGGGTGAACGCGTACGAGAAGTACCTGTTCAGCGCCCACATGCTCTCGCACATGGTCCTCACCATGGCGGTGCCGCTGCTGCTCGTCCCGGCGGCACCGGTCACGCTCATCGCCCGCGCCGCCGCCCGCCGCACCGACGGCTCCCGCGGTGCCCGCGAGTGGGTGCTGCTCGCCGTGCACTCGCGCTTCGCCACCGCGATCTCGCACCCGATCGTCGCCGCGCTGCTGTTCGTCGGGTCGCTCTGGGGCTTCTACTACTCCCCGCTGTTCCGCTGGGCCACCACGGACCACATCGGCCACGAGTGGATGATCGTCCACTTCCTGATCACCGGGTACCTCTTCGTCAGCGTCCTGATCGGAGTGGACCCGAGCGTGCACCGCGTGCCCTTCGCGATGCGCCTCCTGCTGCTGCTGGGCACCATGGCGTTCCACGCCTTCTTCGGCCTCGCGCTGATGACGGGGGAGGGGCTGCTCCTCGCCGACTGGTACGGAGCGATGGGCTGGGGCACCTCCGCGCTCGCCGATCAGCAGGCGGCCGGCGGCATCGCGTGGAGCATCGGCGAGATCCCCACCCTCGCGCTCGCGATCGTCGTCGCGATGATGTGGAGCCGCTCCGACGCCCGCGAGACCAAGCGCCGCGACCGCCAGGCCGACCGCACCGGAGAGGCCGAGCTCACGGCCTACAACGACCGCCTGGCCGCCCTCCAGAAGCGCGGCTGATCCGCGCCCGGGCCCCGGGGGTCCCTGCGGCCCGCGGGTACAGTGGAGCGGTGACTCAGCCGACCCTCTCCGACGAGCAGCAGCGGGTCTTCGACCTCATCGAGAACACGCGCGAGCACCTGTTCGTCACGGGTCGCGCGGGCACGGGCAAGTCCACCCTGCTCAACCACCTGAGCTGGAACACCGACAAGCAGATCGTCATCTGCGCCCCCACCGGCGTCGCGGCGCTGAACGTCGGCGGCCAGACCATCCACTCGCTCTTCCGACTGCCGATCGGCGTCATCGCCGACTCCGACCTCGACCAGCCGCCCGAGCTGCGCAAGCTCCTCAACACCATCGACACGCTCGTCATCGACGAGATCTCCATGGTCAACGCCGACCTGCTCGACGGGATCGACCGCAGCCTCCGGCAGGCGCGGCAGCGGCGCTCCGAGCCGTTCGGGGGCGTGCAGGTCGTCCTCTTCGGCGACCCGTTCCAGCTCGCACCCGTTCCCGGCGATCCGGAGGAGCGCGCCTACTTCGCCGACCGCTACCGCTCGCTGTGGTTCTTCGACGCCCTCGTCTGGCAGGAGGCGCCGCTGCGGATCGTCGAGCTCGGCCGGATCCACCGGCAGAGCGACGAGCGCTTCAAGTGGATGCTCAACGCGGTCCGCTTCGGCATGGTGACGAAGGAGATCGCCGACGTGCTGAACGCCGCGGGCGCGCGGACGCCTCCGGCGGACGACGCGATCACGCTCGCGACCCGCAACGACACGGTCAACCGCATCAACCAGGCGGCGCTCGCGCGGCTGAAGGGCCCCCTGAAGACCGCCTCGGCCGAGATCAGCGGCGACTTCGGCGGGCGCGCCTATCCGGCGGACCAGAACCTCGAGCTCAAGATCGGCGCGCACGTGATGTTCCTGCGCAACGACTCCGAGCAGCGTTGGGTGAACGGCACGATCGGCCGGGTGACGAAGGTCGCGGGGACGGTGTGGGTCGAGGTGGACGGCGAGGTCCACGAGGTCGAGCCCGCGACCTGGGAGCGCTACCGCTACTCCTACTCCGCCGCGACGAAGAAGCTCACCCGCGAGATCGTCGCCGAGTTCGCGCAGTTCCCGCTCCGCCTGGCGTGGGCGGTCACGATCCACAAGTCGCAGGGCAAGACCTACGACTCCGCCGTGGTCGACCTCGGGCAGCGCGCCTTCGCCCCCGGGCAGACCTACGTGGCGCTCAGCCGCATCACGAGCCTCGAGGGGCTCTACCTGACGCGGCCGCTCCGGCCGAGCGACATCATCGTCGACAAGGACGTGCTGCGCTTCATGTCCGAACGGCGAGCCGAGCCGGCCGCCGTCGCGGAGGCGTCCGCGGACTGACGCCCCGCGGAGGACGTGGGAGCAGGGGCCTCAGGCCGCCGCGCAGGTCCGGGCGAGATCGCGGAACAGCTCCGTCGTCAGCCGGTACGCCTCCGCGACCTCCGCGATGACCCGCTCGCGCTCCTCCTCGTCCCAGCCCGCGGCGTCGAGCTGCTCGCGATAGGTGGCGCGGAAGGCCGACGGTGCGGCGATCTCGCCGAAGAGGAAGAAGCCGACGCCGTTGGTCTCGAAGCCGAACCGCCGCTGCAGCAGCCCGCGGACGATCGCGCAGCCGGAGAGGTCACCGAGGTAGCGCGTGTAGTGGTGGGCGACGAAGCCGCCGCTCCAGCCCGAGGCCACGGTGCGGATCCGGTCGACGTAGGCGCTGGTCGAGGGCAGCGGGCGGATGCGCTCGCGCCAGTCCTCGCCGACGAGGAAGCGCAGGTCCTCCGCGATCGCGGGGAGCCGGGTGAGCTTGGCCGAGAGGAAGGGCTCCGCGACCGGATCGCCGGCCATGTCCTCCGCCACGGCCTCGAGGGCCTCGTAGACGAAGTAGTGCTGCGAGATGAGCGCGATGTAGTCGTCGCGGCTGCCGGAGCCGGTCATCAGCGAGGTCATGAAGGCGGCGCCCTCGTCGTCCGCGCCGGACTGCCCGATGCGCAGGCGTAGGGCCTCGGAGAACGGGATGACGTTCGACACGGTGGCCTCCCTCGGCGACTGAGGACTGCCTTACCTTAGCCGAGCGGAGCCGCTGGGACCAGAGGCGTCAGTGCCCGTGTCCGCCGTCGACGACGGAGTGCATCATCCCGCCCATGTCGCCCGAGCCGCCCGAGGAGGCGGCCATGGCGGGGGTGGCGAGGGCGGAGACGGTGAGCGCGCCGGCCAGGAGTCCGACGAGAGCTCGCGACGGCGAGACGGCCTTCTCCTCGACGCGCGGAGAGCGGAGCGAGACGGCCACCACGGCGACCGCGATCAGCTGGAGGACCGCGGCGGCCAGCGCGGGGAGGGGCTCGGCGAGTGCGCCGAGGGCCAGAGCGAGGGCGAACGCCGCCAGGGAGGCGACCGCGACGACCAGCGCGGAGCGCGGCACGACGATCCGGCCGCGTGCCAGGACGAGGACCGCCCAGAGGATTTCGACAGCACCGAGCGCTCCGATCACCGGAGCCTGCACGCCCTCGCCGCCGGCGGCGAGCGAGAGGTGGACGAGCCCGGCGCCGAGTCCGGCGAAAGCGGCGTTGCAGCGGGCCACGGTGGTCATAGCGGCTCCTTCGCTGAATCGAGGAAGAAGAGGAGGCCCCGGATCGACACACCGCATCGTGTCGTCCGGGGCCGTTCAGTCCGTCCGCCGCGGAAAACGGCGGGCCCACGGCGGACGGAGTAGAGGGGGGCGGCGGGTGCCGCCCGGGTCAGGCGGTCGCGGTGGTGCGCGTCCTCGCCGTCTTCTCGGTGCCGAGTCCGACTCCCAGGAGCACCAGCGCGCTGGCCAGGTGCAGGAAGTGGTCGGCGGTGTTCAGCGCCAGCACGTTCAGAGCGGTGTCGACCAGGAAGAAGCCGACGATGCCGAGCAGCAGGTACACCGCTCCGACGGTCACGTTGACGGTCTTCGCCGCGGCGACGGTCGACAGGCCCGCGATCAGCAGCGCGCCTCCGATGAGCAGGTGGGCGATGTTGTGCAGCGGGTTCACCTCGAAGATGCCGAGCAGGAGCCCGCCTTCGGTCGAGAGGAACTGCACGCCTCCGGTCACGACGAAGCCGAGCAGCCCGACGACGACGTAGACGGCTCCGAAGAGAGTCGCCAGCAGTCGATTGGGGGATCTGCGCATGGTCTCTTACCTCCTTCGAGCAGCGCCTCTGCGCTGTACTCCCTCTCTTCGTAACCGGGCGCCTGCCGGTTTGGGAACGGGGTGGACTCCGCCGGTCACGGTCAGGACACGAATCGCGATCGGGCGCTCAGCGGCCCTCTCCGGCCCGACGGAGCCCCCGTACAGTGGTGCCGTTCGCAGACGACGGGGGAGTCGCACGGCATGGGATCTCGCAGACGGACGCGGACGGGGCTGCTCGTCGTCCCGGTCCTCGTGCTCGCACTGGCCGGCTGCACGCCCGCCGCCGCCTCGCGCGTGGCGGAGGCTCCCGCGCAGGCGGCGTCGGAGGAGCTCGCCTCCGCCCTGTCGGGGTTCCTCGACGAGACGGTCGGCGTCGCCGGCGCGACCGGAGCGGTCGCCGGGGTCTGGTCGCCGTGGGGCGGCAGCTGGGAGGGCGCGGTCGGCTGGGAATCGGACGAGCGCACCACCGCCCTCACCACCGACGCGCACCTGCGGCTCGGCACCGGCGGCACCGAGGCGATGACCTGCGACGTGGTCCTCGCCCTCGCCGACTCCGGCCGGGTCGACCTCGACGCCGACGTCGGCGAGACGCTGCGCTCCCTGCCCGGCATCGACGGCCTCACGCTGCGCGAGCTCTGCGCGCACACCTCCGGCCTGGCCGACTTCCGCTCGGCGCTCTGGCCGACCGTGCTCCAGAACCCCCCGCGGCAGTGGCCGACGCTCGAGCTGCTCGCCGCGGCCCAGGTGCGCGGCGCCTCGGCCGAGCCCGGAGCGGCGTGGTCCGACTCCGCCACCGGTCCGCTGCTCGCCGGCATCGTCGCCGCGCAGGTGACCGGTCGGAGCATCGGGGAGCTCTACGACCAGTACGTGGTGCCGCGGTACGGGCTGCGCAGCACGGAGCTGCCAGACGCCTCCGAGGTCGACCTGCCCGCTCCGTCCCCCCGCGGCTACGCGGTCGCGCTGGACCCGGCGACCGGGGAGAAGCGCTGCGACGTGCGGCTCGACGTCACCGCCGCGTCCCCGTCCGCGCTCGGCGCCGCGGGCGGAGCGCTGACCGATCTGGAGGACCTCCGGCGGCTGGCGATTGGTCTCGCGGCCGATCCCGCGGGCGACGCCATGTGGCAGGACCCGGTCGTCCAGGGCCAGGGCCGCGCCGACTACCTCCGCGCCGGGCTCGGCGGGCACGAGGCGGGACCCCTCCGCGGCTTCTCGGGCCTCGCGCCCGGCTTCGTCACCGCGGCCTACTCCGACCCGGTCTCGGGCCTGACCGTGGCCGTCTCGATCAACAGCTCGACGCCCGGCGGCGACTTCGCCGCAACGGTCGCCCGCACCCTGGCCGCCATCGCGGTCGAGCAGGGAGCCGCGGCGGGAGCCGAGGGCCTGCCCCGGCTCCCGTGGACGGCCGACGGCGAGCGCGGCGCCGTGCAGGGGACCCCGACGCGCTGCTGATCCGGCGGCGCCCTACTCTGGTGCCATGCCGATCACTCCCGACACCAAGGACTGGACCTGGGTCCTCGAGCGCCCGTGCCTCGAGTGCGGTTTCGACGCCTCGCTCGTCGACGCCGACGAGGTCGCCGAGCTCATCCGCGAGAACGCCGCCGCCTGGCCCTACGTGCTCGACCGCGACGACGCGGCGGGCCGGCCCGACGACGAGACCTGGTCGCCGCTCGAGTACGCCGCGCACGTGCGCGACGTGCACCGCATCTACCGCACCCGTGTGCAGCTGATGCTCGCCGGCGACGACCCGCTCTACCCCAACTGGGACCAGGACGTCACCGCCGTGGAGGAGCGCTACGACCAGCAGGACCCCGCGACGGTCGGCCGCGAGCTGGTCGAGGCGGCTGAGCGCATCGCCGAGGTGTTCGACTCCGTCGCCGGTGCCCAGTGGCAGCGCCGAGGCCGCCGCAGCGACGGCGCGGCGTTCACGGTCGACACGATCGCCCGCTACTACCTGCACGACGTCCAGCACCACCTGCACGACGTGCAGGGCTGAGCTCAGGTGTCGATGAGCTGGGGATTGAGGAACGAGAGCGTCCGCGCGTAGGCGAGCGCCGCGGAGGCGGGGCTGACCGCGTCGCGCAGGTTGCCGTTCGCGAAGTGCCGCTGCGTGTCCGGGTAGGTGTGCGCCGTGACCGGCGTCCCCGACTCCTTCAGCCGCCCGACGAACGACTCCGGGTCGTCGCCCGCGGGCCACTCGTCGCTCTGCGCGTAGTGCAGGAGGGTGGGGCACGGGACCAGCACGTGCTCCTCCCCACCGAGGGTGGCGTAGTACGCGACCACCGCGTCCACGAGCCCGGTGCCCGCGGCGAGCAGCCCGAGGCGGCCGCCGAAGCCGAAGCCGATGACGGCGCTGCGCGGCGCCCCGGCCGCGACTCCGGTGCCGACCGCCTCGGCGACGGCGGCGAGGGTGCGGTCCTGCGCGGCCATCGCGGCGAGGTCGCGCGCGTCCTCCGGGGCGAGCGTGGCCCAGCCGTCGTAGAGGTCGGGCACGAGCACGTGGTAGCCGTGCTTCGCCACGGCCTCGGCGAACGGCTCCAGCCACGGCAGGCGCCCGAACACGTCGTGCAGCACGACCACCACGGGCCGGCCGGGGTGCCCGTACTCGAGGGCGACGCCCGGCGACGGGATCTGGACGAGCTCTGTCACCCCTCCACCCTGCCCTCTGCGTCCCGCGATCCCGCGCGCTGCCGCGGATCCGCCCGGCGTGTCGCGTCGAAACGCCGCGCGGGCGCCTCACCGCTCCGCGCGACCGTGCGGCTTCAGCGGCAGGACGACCTGCTCGCGCAGGTGCTCGTAGACGACCGAGGTGCGCACGTCGGCGACCTCGCGGCGCTGCGTCAGCTCGTCGATGACGAAGGCGTAGAGGTCCTGGTTGTCGCGGACGGCGACGTGGATGAAGAAGTCCTCCGAGCCGGAGGTGACGAACACGCCGACCGTCTCGTCGAGGCCGGCGACCCAGTCGCGGAAGGCCTCGATGATCTCGCGCGACGGCGGACGGATGCGGACCGCGATCAGCGCCTGCACGCCGCGCCCGAGGGCCGCGAAGTCGAGAGTGAGCGTCGCGCCGGTGATCACGCCGCGGCGCCGGAGGCTCCTCGTGCGGTCGAGGGCGGTGGTCGGCGAGACGTGCACGGCGGCTGCGAGGTCACGGTTCGTGATCCGTGCATCCGACTGCAGGACCTGCAGGATCCGGACGTCGAGTTCGTCGAGTGCCGCTCCTGGGCCGTTCTGCTGGTCGTTCATACGGAGATCCTGCCGAAGGGGAGCCCTCCTGCCTACTGTTCGTGACGTCGCTGCGCACGAACCGAGGAGCATCATGACCATCCCCGCCCCCGACGCCGTCGGCTTCCACCCCGACGAGATCGACACCGCCGCGCCCACCCGCTCGGCCCGCCTCAAGTGGGTGGTCGTCGTCGACGAGTCCCTCCCCGCCGGCCGCGCCGTGAACGCCGCGATCTGCGTGGGCGCCGCGACGGCCGCGCACGTCGCGGGACTGCTCGGACCGAGCCCCGCCGACGCGTCCGGATCGCTGCATCCCGGTCTGCCGTGGGCCGGCTGCACGGTCCTCGCCGCCGACGCGGCGACCCTGCTCGCGATCCGCGCGAAGGCCGAGGCGCACGACGGGACGTTCGTCGCCGACATGCCCGCGTCGGCGCAGGCCACCGGGTGTACGACGAGTACCGGGAGGCGGTGGCGGCGAGCGGCTCCGACGAGCTGCAGTACCTCGCGGTCAGCCTGGTGGGGCCGAGGAACCGGATCGACAGGATCGTCGGGCGGCTGCCGCTGCTGGGCTGACGGACACCGCGGGGCTGCCGGACGCCGCTGCGCTGACGGACGCCGCTGCAGCGCCGGAGGAGGAGCCGCTCGCGTCGGGCCGGAGGAGGAGCCGCTCGCGTCGGGCCGGAGGACCGGCCGCAGACGAGGGGGGGGAGGAGAGCGAGTGACGGGAATCGAACCCGCGCCATCTGCTTGGGAAGCAGAAGTTCTACCATTGAACTACACTCGCGCGGCGCCGCTCGGGCGCACCAGGACATCGTAGCAAGGCCCGGAGCCGGCCCATGCCCCGGGTCGCGCCACGCCCTAGGATCGCAGCGTGCTCCTCTCCGACCGCGACATCTCGCTCGAACTCGCCTCCGGCCGCGTGGGGCTCGCCCCGCACGATCCGTCGATGCTGCAGCCGTCGTCCGTCGATGTGCGCCTCGACCGCTTCTTCCGGCTGTTCGACAACCACCGCTACCCGTACATCGATCCGGCCGAGGACCAGCCCGAGCTGACCCGCCTGGTCGAGACGCCGCAGGGCGAGCCGTTCATCCTCCACCCGGGAGAGTTCGTGCTCGGCTCGACCTACGAGGAGGTGTCGCTGCCGGACGACATCGCGGCGCGCCTCGAGGGCAAGAGCTCTCTCGGACGGCTCGGGCTGCTGACCCACTCGACCGCCGGGTTCATCGATCCGGGCTTCACCGGCCACGTCACCCTCGAGCTCAGCAACGTCGCGACGCTCCCCATCACGCTCTGGCCGGGGATGAAGATCGGCCAGATGTGCTTCTTCCGCCTCAGCTCGCCCGCCGAGAAGCCCTACGGCTCGGCGGAGTACAGCTCGCGGTACCAGGGCCAGCGCGGTCCGACCGCGTCGCGCTCGGCGCTCGGCTTCCACCGCACGGACGTCTACACCGACTGACGCCGGCGAAGGGATCAGGGCGCGGGGGTCAGCCCAGCAGGCGGGGGAGCTGCAGCACGAGCCAGGGGGAGAACGCCCAGGGGGTCGAGCGGACGGCGGCGAGCGTCGACTCGGCATCGACCCACTCGTAGTCCATGACCTCGTCGAGGCGCGGATCGAGGGCGTCGCGGCTCGACAGCGTCGCCGTGTAGACGGGGCAGATCTCGTTCTCGACGACGCCGGACGCGTCGACCGCGCGGTAGCGGAAGTCCGGCAGGGCGACCTCCAGCGTGGCCAGCCGGGCGCCGAGCTCGCGCTCGGCCCGGCGGACGACGGCGTCCTCGATCCGCTCGCCCGGGGCGGGGTGCCCGCAGAAGGAGTTGGTCCAGACGCCCGGCCAGGTGCGCTTCTCGAGCGCGCGGCGGGTCACCAGGAGCGCGCCGTCCGGGGAGAAGACGTGGCAGGAGAACGCGAGGTGCAGGGGGGTGGCCGTGTCGTGCACGGTCGCCTTGTCGGCGACCCCCACGGCGTTCCCGGCCTCGTCGAGGAGGACCACCTGCTCGATCCGGTCCGTCTGCACAGTGGCGGCTGGCGAAGTCATACCCGCAAGTCAAGCACGCCGCAACACATCAGCCGGCTTATCGTCCTGGTTCTCCCCTTTGTTAGCCTTCCCACGTGGATACGCGCGACCCCGTGGTTCTGTCCCGGTTGAGGCAGGAGCACGTCGATGCCGTCCTGGACAGGTTCTTCTCGTTGGCGAGGTCCCGGGCGGTGCGTCTCGGACCCCGCTACCTGACCCTCTGGCAGACGCTGGAGGCCAACACCCGCGGCGGCAAGCGCTTCCGCCCGCTGATGGTGATCTCGGCGTACGAGGCCCACGGCGGCCAGGATCCGGAGGCCGCCGCCCACCTCGGCGCGGCGTTCGAGCTCCTGCACACCGCGCTGATCGTGCACGACGACGTGATCGACCGCGACTTCGTGCGCCGCGGCGGCCCGAACGTCTCGGGCAGCTACCGCGACGAGGCGACGACCGCGGGCCTCTCCATCCCGATCGCCGAGCACCGCGGGACCTCGGTGGCCGTGATCGCCGGGGACCTCGCCCTCACCGGCGCCCACCGCCTCGTCGAGGGCGTCGGCGCCTCCGACGGCGTGCGGGCCCGCCTGCTCACCCTGCTCGACGAGGCCGTCTTCGCCTCCGCCGCGGGTGAGCTGGCCGATGTGGACTTCTCCCTCATGCCGGGCATGCCCTCGGTCGACGAGGTGCTCGAGATGGAGCGCCTCAAGACGGCCGTCTACTCCTTCGAGGCGCCGCTGCAGGCCGGAGCGATCCTCGCGGGGGCCTCGGACGCCGCGGTGGACGCGCTCGGCGAGTTCGGCCGCTGGATCGGCATCGCCTATCAGATCGTCGACGACCTGCTCGGGGTCTTCGGCTCGGAGGGGCAGACCGGCAAGACCACGCTGGGCGACCTCCGCGAGGGCAAGCGCACCGTCCTCATCGCCCACGCGGCCGGCACGGACTGCTGGCCCGACATCGAGGCGCTGATCGGCGACGAGCACCTCGCGCCCGAGACCGCGGAGAAGGTGCGCGGCATCCTCGAGGAGTGCGGCGCCCGCAGCTACGCCGAGGGGCTCGCGAACCAGTTCGCCGATCGCGCCTGGGCGGCTCTGGAGACGCCCGCGGTGTCGGAGGCCTTCCGCAACGAGGTCCGCCCGCTCGTGGCCAGCGTGGTCGGGCGCACCCGATGAGCGCTGTCCGCCACGCGCGGATGCGCGCGACGATGCGCTCCGCCCGGCCGAGCCCCCGTACGGTGGCACGATGAGCCGCCAGAGCGAACTGTACGACCGCGTCGCGCACGAGTCGTCCGCGCAGGTGATCCGCCGCTACTCCACCTCCTTCGGGCTGGCCACTCGCCTGCTCGCGCCGGGCGTCCGCGAGCGGGTGGAGGACGTCTACGCCCTCGTGCGCGTCGCCGACGAGATCGTCGACGGCGTCGCCGCGGAGGCCCGTCTCGACCGGGCCGCGGTGGAGGAGTCCCTCGACGCCTTCGAGGCCGAGACCGAGCGCGCGCTCGCCTCCGGCTACAGCTCCAACCTCGTGATCCACGCCTTCGCGCGGACCGCGCGGGCGACCGGATTCGGCACCGAGCTCACCCGGCCGTTCTTCGCGTCGATGCGCGCCGACCTCCGCGAGACCGAGCACACCCCCGAGTCCTTCGAGGCCTACGTCTACGGCTCCGCCGAGGTCGTCGGGCTGATGTGCCTGCACGTGTTCCTCGCGGCGCCGGACGCGGGGCTCGTCTCCGAGGCCGCCCGCGCGCGGCTCGTGGCCGGAGCGCGCCGCCTGGGCGCCGCGTTCCAGAAGGTCAACTTCCTCCGCGATCTCGCCGCCGACGTCGACGGTCTCGGCCGCAGCTACTTCCCCGGAGTCGACCCGCGGGCGTTCTCCGAGCGCGACAAGGCCTCGCTGCTCGCCGACCTCGACGACGATCTCGCCGAAGCCGCCGCCATCGTGCCCGAGCTCCCGCGCTCGAGCCGGCGCGCGGTCCTGCTCGCCCACTCCCTCTTCGCCGCCCTGGCCGACCGGATCCGCGCGACGCCCGCCGAGGAGCTCCTCCGCGCCCGCGTCAGCGTGCCCACGGCCGCCAAGGCGGCGCTCGCGGCGAAGGCAGCCGTGTCGACGCTGGGCCCGCGCCTGGGCCCCGGCCCCGTCCGCGCGACCCGCTCGAGGACCGGCCCGCACCGCGCCGTCGTCATCGGCGGGGGGATCGGCGGACTCGCCTCCGCCGCGCTGCTCGCGCGCGACGGCTACGACGTGACCCTCCTGGAGGCGCGCGAGGCCGTCGGCGGCCGCGCCGGCTCGTGGGAGCACGAGGGCTTCCGCTTCGACACCGGTCCCTCCTGGTATCTGATGCCCGAGGTGTTCGACCACTTCTTCCGCCTGATGGGCACCAGCGCCGAGGAGCGCCTCGACCTCGTCACGCTCGACCCCGGCTACCGGGTCTACAGCGAGGGCGTCGACGAGCCGATCGACGTGCTCGCCGACCTCGAGTCGAACCTCGCGCTCTTCGAGAGCATCGAGCCCGGAGCGGGCGAGCGGATGCGCGCGTACCTCGACTCCGCGCGCGACACCTACGAGATGGCCAAGCGCCGCTTCCTCTACACGAGCTTCTCGTCCTTCCTCCCGCTGCTGCGCCGCGACGTGCTCAGCCGGACCGGGAGGCTCGGCCGCCTGCTGCTCACTCCGCTCGACACGTTCGCGGCGACGGCGGTCACCGACAACCGGCTGCGCCAGATCCTCGGCTACCCGGCCGTCTTCCTCGGCTCCTCGCCGTTCGCCGCGCCGAGCATGTACCACCTGATGAGCCACCTCGACCTCGCCGACGGCGTGCTCTACCCGATGGGCGGATTCACGAAGCTGATCGAGGCGGTCGCCGACGTCGCCGAGGAGGCCGGCGTCACCGTCCGCACGTCCTCGCCCGCGACGCGGATCCTCACCGCCCGCTCGCCCCGCGGCGGACGCCGCGGCGCCGAGGTCGTCGGAGTCGAGTTCACGGGCCCCGACGGCACGGAGCGGATCCCCGCCGACCTGGTCGTCAACGCCTCCGACCTCTTCACCACCGAGCAGTCGCTCCTCCCCGAGGAGCTGCGGACCTACCCGCCCGCCTACTGGGAGAAGCGCGAGCCCGGCCCGAGCGCCGTCCTCGTCCTCCTGGGCGTGCGCGGGGAGCTGCCCGAGCTCGAGCACCACACCCTGCTCTTCACGAAGGACTGGCGCGACAACTTCGACAAGATCTTCGGTGAGCACCCGACCGTCCCCGATCCCGCGTCGATCTACGTCTGCCGCCCGAGCGCGACCGACGCGAGCACGGCTCCGGAGGGGCACGAGAACCTGTTCGTGCTCGTGCCGATCCCGGCCGACACCTCGATCGGCCACGGCGGAGTCGACGGCGCGGGCGACGCGCGCGTCGAGGCCATCGCCGACCAGGCCATCGCGCAGATCGCGTCCTGGACCGGCGCGACCGACCTGGCCGAGCGGATCGTCGTCCGCCGCACCATCGGCCCGGCCGACTTCGAGAGCGACCTCGGCGCCTGGCGCGGCTCGATGCTCGGACCGGCCCACGTCCTCTCGCAGAGCGCCTTCTTCCGCGCCGGGAACGTCAGCAGGCACGTCGACGGCCTGCTCTTCGCCGGCAGCTCCACGATCCCCGGCATCGGCCTGCCGATGTGCATCATCAGCGCCGAGGTCATGCTCAAGCGCGTGCGCGGCGACGTGTCGACCGAGCCGCTGCCCGTGCGGGAGGCGCCGTCCGCTCCGGTCGCGCCCGTCGCCGTGGGGGAGTAGGCGTGGGGATCCTCTACCTGCTCGCGCTCCTCGTCTCGATCACCGGGATGATCGTGCTCGACCGCCGCTTCCGGCTGTTCTTCTGGGCGGACGCGCGACGCGCGGCGATCGTGCTGCCCGTGGGAGTCGCGTTCTTCCTGGTCTGGGACCTCGTGGGGATCGGCCTGGGCGTCTTCTTCCGCGGAGAGACCTCCTACATGACCGGCCTGCAGATCGCGCCGGAGCTCCCGGTCGAGGAGGTCCTCTTCCTCACCCTGCTCTGCTACCTGACGATGGACGTGCACGGCTTCCTCTCGCAGCGGGTCGCCCGGCGGGCGGAGGCGCGCGCGTGACCTACCTCCTCCTCAACGCCGTGTTCCTCGCGGTGGTGCTGGTGCTGCTGCTGCTCGCGCTGCGCCGACGCGTCCTGCGCCTGCCCGCCGTCCTCGGCACCCTCGCCGTGCTGCTGGTGATGACCGCCGTGTTCGACAACATCATGATCGGAGTGGGCCTGCTGGTCGCCTACGACGACGACCTGATCTCGGGCATCCGGATCGGTGTCGCTCCGATCGAGGACTTCGCCTACGCGATCGCCGCGGCCCTCGCCCTCCCGGCGCTCTGGGTGCTCCTGCCCTCGCGTCGTCGGAGCGAGCCGTGAACCGGCTGCGCGCGCTGTTCGTCTCGAGCCGCCCGCTGAGCTGGGTCAACACCGCCTACCCGTTCGCGGCGGCGTACCTGCTGACCACCCGCGAGATCGACCTCGCCTTCGTGCTCGGCACGATCTACTTCCTCATCCCCTACAACCTCGCGATGTACGGGATCAACGACGTCTTCGACTACGAGTCCGACCTGCGGAACCCCCGCAAGGGCGGCGTCGAGGGCGCCGTGCTCGACCGGAGCGAGCACCGCGCGACGCTGATCGCGGCGGTGGCCACGAACGTGCCGTTCCTGGTGGCGCTCGTGCTGCTCGGATCCCCGGTCTCGTGGCTGGTCCTCGCGATCAGCGTCTTCGCGGTGATCGCCTACAGTGCGCCGGGGCTCCGCTTCAAGGAGCGTCCGTTCGTCGACTCGCTGACCTCGGCGACCCACTTCGTCAGCCCGGCCGTCTACGGGATCGCCCTCGCGGGCACCGTGGTCACCGGACCTCTCGTGGCGCTGCTCGTGGCGTTCTTCCTCTGGGGGATCGCGAGCCACGCCTTCGGCGCGGTGCAGGACATCCTGGCCGACCGGGCGGGCGGCATCGGCTCGATCGCGACCGTGATCGGAGCGAAGGCGACCACGCGCTTCGCCATCGCCGCCTACGTCGCGAGCGGCCTGCTCCTGCTCCTGCTGCCCTGGCCGGGGACTCTCGCGGCGATCCTCGCGGTGCCGTACGCGGTGAGCATCTGGCCGTACCGGTCGCTCGAGGACGCCGAGGCGGAGCGGGCGAATGCGGGCTGGAAGCGCTTCCTCGCGCTGAACTTCCTGACCGGCTTCCTCGTCACGCTCCTGCTGATCGTGTTCTGGATCGCCACGGTCTGATCCGCGGCCGGCGGCGCGCGGGGAGGGGCGTCGCCAGCGACTCCGCGGTCCGGGCCTCGTCAGTCCCGGCGGGCGTGCGGAGCGAGCCGCGGCTCCGGCACGACGGGGGCGGTGGCCGGCGGGCGGCGCACCGGCAGGAGCAGCACCAGCCCGACGGCGAGGACGAGGACGAGCCCGAGGATGCCCCAGTACTGCACGTTCGCCTCGCCGCTGCCCGAGACGGCCGCGGCGATCGAGACGGCGGCTGCGAAGGCGGCGGGCGCGAGGAACGAGGCCGCCCGCCCGGTGGTCGCGTAGAGGCCGAAGATCTCGCCCTCCCGTCCCTCCGGAATGAGGCGGGCCAGGTAGCTGCGGCTCGCCGACTGCGCCGGGCCGACGAACAGGCACAGCAGCAGGCCGAAGATCCAGAACACCGTGCTCCCCCCGTCGTGCAGGACGAAGACGGCGGTGCCGCAGACGACCAGGCCGATGAGCGAGGCGACGATCACGGCCTTGGGGCCGATGCGGTCGTCGAGCGCGCCGACCGAGATGGTCGCCACTCCGGCCACGACGTTCGCCGCGATGGCGAACAGGATCACCTCGCCGGCGTCGAAGCCGAAGGTGCCCTGCGCCAGCACGCCGCCGAAGGTGAAGACCCCGGTGAGCCCGTCGCGGAACACCGCGCTGGCGATGAGGAAGGCCACGGTGCTGCGGCTCTCGCGCCAGAGGCCGGCGACCTGCGCGAAGAGCGCGCGGTAGGAGGCGATCACCCCGACGCGCTCCGCCCGGCTCGCGCGCGCCGGCGTCTCCGGCACCGCGACCAGCACAGGGAGGGCGAAGACGGCGAACCACACGCCGGCGACCAGGATCGAGACGCGCACGTCGAGGCCGTCGTCCCCCGTCACTCCGAAGAGCCCGACCTCGGGCGAGATGAAGCCGAAGTACACGATCAGCAGCAGGACGATCCCGCCGACGTAGCCCATGCCCCACCCGAAGCCGGAGACGCGGCCGATGGTCGCCCGGGTCGAGACCTGGAGGAGCATCGCGTTGTAGTTGACGCTCGCGAACTCGAAGAAGACCGTGCCGACCGCGAGCAGTCCGAGTCCCAGCCAGAGGAGGGCCGGGTCGGGGCGCACGAGGAACATCAGCAGGATGCAGAGGACGACGACGGCGGAGTGGATCCCGAGCCAGAGCCGGCGGTGCCCGCCGAGGTCGGCCCGGCGGCCGGTGATCGGCGCGATGACGGCGACGACCACGCCGGCGGCGGCGAGGGACCAGCCGAGCGCGGCCGAGACTCCGCTCGAGGTGCCGAAGAGCCCGTCGGTGGTCAGGTAGACGGTGAAGACGAAGGTGGTCACCACCGCGTTGAAGGCCGATCCGCCCCAGTCCCACAGGCCCCAGGCGAGGACGGGCCAGCGGCCGGTGCGCGTCGTCATGGGCCCACCGTAGGGGGAGGAGGTGAACGGCCGGAAGCGGCGGGACCCGTGAGTCTGAGAGTTGAGCCGATGCGACTCAACTTCTCGCCTCCGGACTTGACGCGAGACGACGGATGCGTAAACTTGAGCGTGCGGGGCTCAACTCCCGCAGAGGATTCCGCACCACCCGTCAACTGACCGGCAGCCGCCCGCGCGACGCCGATCGCGAAGGAGAACAACGCATATGTCCCGTGCCGTAGGCATCGACCTGGGAACCACCAACTCTGTCGTGGCCGTCCTCGAGGGAGGCGAGCCCACCGTCATCGCCAACGCCGAGGGCTTCCGCACCACGCCGTCCGTCGTGGCGTTCACCAAGGACGGGGAGGTGCTCGTCGGCGAGACCGCGAAGCGCCAGGCCGTCACCAACGTCGACCGCACCATCGCGTCGGTCAAGCGCCACATGGGCACCGACTGGACCTTCGGCGTGGAGGACAAGAAGTACACCCCGCAGGAGATCTCGGCCCGCATCCTGGGCAAGCTCAAGCGCGACGCGGAGCAGTACCTGGGCGACAAGGTGACCGACGCGGTCATCACCGTCCCGGCCTACTTCAACGACGCCGAGCGCCAGGCGACCAAGGACGCCGGCGAGATCGCCGGACTCAACGTCCTGCGCATCATCAACGAGCCCACCGCGGCCGCGCTGGCCTACGGCCTCGACAAGGGCAAGGAGGACGAGCTCATCCTCGTCTTCGACCTCGGCGGCGGAACGTTCGACGTCTCCCTCCTCGAGGTGGGCAAGGACGACGACTTCTCGACCATCCAGGTCCGTGCGACCTCGGGCGACAACCGCCTCGGCGGCGACGACTGGGACCAGCGCGTCGTCGACCACCTGGTCAAGCGCTTCAAGGACTCGACCGGCGTCGACGTCTCGAAGGACAAGATCGCGCGTCAGCGCCTCAAGGAGGCCGCGGAGCAGGCGAAGAAGGAGCTCTCCTCGAGCACCTCGACCAGCATCCAGCTGCCCTACCTCTCGCTCACCGAGAACGGCCCGGCGAATCTCGACGAGACGCTCACCCGCGCCAAGTTCGAGGAGCTCACCAGCGACCTGATCGAGCGCACCCGCAAGCCCTTCACCGACGTCATCGCCGAGGCGGGCGTCAAGGTCGAGGACATCGCGCACGTGGTCCTCGTCGGCGGCTCGACCCGCATGCCGGCCGTGGCCGAGCTCGTCAAGAAGCTCACCGGCGGCAAGGAGCCCAACAAGGGCGTCAACCCGGACGAGGTCGTCGCCGTCGGCGCCGCGCTGCAGGCCGGCGTCCTCAAGGGCGAGCGCAAGGACGTCCTCCTGATCGACGTGACCCCGCTCTCGCTGGGCATCGAGACCAAGGGCGGGATCATGACGAAGCTCATCGAGCGCAACACCGCGATCCCGACCAAGAGGTCCGAGACCTTCACCACGGCCGACGACAACCAGCCGTCCGTCGCGATCCAGGTCTTCCAGGGCGAGCGCGAGTTCACCCGCGACAACAAGAACCTGGGCACGTTCGAGCTGACCGGCATCGCGCCGGCCCCGCGCGGCATCCCGCAGGTCGAGGTCACCTTCGACATCGACGCCAACGGCATCGTCCACGTGTCCGCGAAGGACAAGGGCACCGGCAAGGAGCAGTCGATGACGATCACGGGCGGCTCGTCGCTGCCCAAGGACGACATCGACCGCATGGTCCGCGAGGCCGAGGAGCACGCCGCCGAGGACAAGGCCCGCCGCGAGGCCGCCGAGATCCGCAACAACGCCGAGACCCTGGCGTACTCGATCGACAAGCTGATCAAGGACAACGAGGACAAGCTGCCCGAGGACGTCAAGTCCGAGGTGCAGGGAGACGTCGACGCGCTGAAGACCGCGCTCGCCGGCGACGACGACGCGGCCGTCAAGACCGCGTTCGACGCCCTCAACGCCTCGCAGACCAAGATCGGCCAGGCGATCTACTCCCAGGACCAGGCCGCGCAGAGCGCCCCCGCGGACGCTCCGGCCGACGGTGACAAGAAGGACGACGAGGACATCGTCGACGCCGAGGTCATCGACGAGGACGAGCCGAAGGACACGAAGTAGCCATGGCAGCCGAGAACGAGCCCCAGGACCTCCCCGAGGAGCAGCCGGTCACCGGCGGCGAGGCGGGAGCCGAGGCGGCGCAGGACGCCCAGGACCAGGAGGGCCTCATCGAGGCCGAGGGGCCCGACGTCGAGACCAGCCTCTCGGACGCCGACCTCTCGTTCCTCTCGGGACAGTCCAGCGCCGAGACGCTCGCGGCCGAGCACCTCGCCGACCTCCAGCGGGTGACCGCCGAGTACGCGAACTACCGCAAGCGAACCGAGGCCAACCGCCAGGTCGACAAGGAGCGGGCGATCGGCGACGCGGTGAAGGTCATCCTCCCCGTGCTCGACGACCTCGACCGCGCCGAGAAGCACGGCGACCTCGCCGAGGGCGGGCCCTTCACGGCCATCGCGCAGAAGCTGCGCGGCGGAGTGGAGAAGCTCGGCCTGGTGAAGACCGGCGCCGTGGGCGACCTGTTCGACCCGAACATCCACGAGGCGATCTTCCAGCAGCCCACCCCCGGCGCCGAGACCTCCACGGTCGCGGACGTCGTCGAGGCGGGCTACTACCTCGGAGGCTCGCTGCTGCGGGCCGCCAAGGTGGTCGTGGCAGTCCCCGCCGACTGACCCCGCCACCGGCACCACCACCGCGGAGGACCCCGCCCCGCTCGGCAGCACGCTGCCGGACCGGGGCGGGGTCCATCGCCGCATTCGACACAGGAAGAGGCACATGGCCAGCCAGGATTGGTTCGACAAGGACTTCTACAAGGTCCTCGGCGTGTCCAAGGACGTCTCCGCCGCGGACCTGAAGAAGACCTACCGCAAGCTCGCCCGCCAGTTCCACCCCGACTCCAACCCGGGGGACGCGAAGGCCGAGGCGCGCTTCAAGGAGATCAGCGAGGCGTACACCGTGCTCTCGGACGCCGAGCAGCGCAAGGAGTACGACCAGATCCGCGCCATGGGCGGCGGAGCGCGCTTCACCGCGGGAGGCCAGCCCGGAGGGTTCGACGACGTCTTCGGCGGCATGTTCGGCCAGGGCGGGCGCACCTCCTACAGCACCCAGCAGGGCCCGCCGCCGGGCTTCGAGGACATCCTCGGCGGCATGTTCGGTGGCGGAGGCAGCCGCTTCGGCCAGCCCAGCGGCGGCTACCGCGGCTTCGGCGGCCCGCAGAAGGGCGCCGACGTCACCGCCAGCACCACCATCGACTTCCGCACCGCGACCCGGGGCGACACCGTCCAGCTGCAGACCGGCGACGGGCGCACCCTCTCGGTGCGCATCCCCGCCGGCGTGGCCGACGACCAGAAGATCCGCGTCCGCGGCAAGGGCCGCCCCAGCCCGGACGGCGGCGATCCCGGCGACCTGGTGCTCACCGTCTCGGTGCGCAAGCATCCGGTGTTCGAGCGCGACGGGCTGAACCTGCGCGTGACGGTCCCCGTGACCTTCGTCGAGGCCGTCTTCGGCGCGACGATCGAGGTGCCGACCCTCGGCGGCGAGCCCGTCAAGCTCCGGGTCGCCGCAGGCACCCCGAGCGGCCGCGTCCTGCGCGTCAAGGGCCGCGGCGTCACGACCCCCAAGGGCACGGGCGACCTGCTCGCCGTCTTGCAGGTCGCCGTCCCGAGCCACCTGTCCGCCGCCGCCCGTGAGGCCCTCGAGGCCTACGCCGCCGCCGAGCCGGACGAGGACCCGCGCGAGGACATCCTGGAGAAGGCCCGCTACTAGCACCGGATCGGCGCGACCGGTCGGAGGAGGAGACATGGACGAGAACACGCCCGTCTTCGCGATCGCCGTCGCCGCCGAGCTGGCGGGGATGCACCCGCAGACGCTCCGGCAGTACGACCGGCTCGGGCTCGTGAGCCCGACCCGCACCGCGGGCAAGTCGCGCCGCTACTCGATGCGCGACGTGGTGCAGCTGCGCGAGGTCGCCCGGCTCTCCTCCGAGGGCGTCTCGCTCGAGGGCATCGCGCGCATCCTGCAGCTCGAGAACCAGGTGCAGTCGCTCTCGCAGCGGGTGCGCGAGCTGGAGTCGGCCCTCGCCGACGAGCTCCTGAACCGGCCGGGCCGCCGCGTGTTCGCCGCCGGACTCGAGGGGGACGTGGTCACTCTGCGCCACGGCACGCGCGCGCAGCGCCGGACCGAGCTGGTCGTCTGGCGCCCCGCGCCACGATCAGGGGCCGCCGACGACGCCACACCCTGAACGAGGGGTAGCCTGACCGGGCGCCGCCCCGTCATCGCGGCGCCTGCCCCTCCGCTCGGGGCGGAGAGCAGGAGGACCGCCGTGGACCACGACAGCAGCACCCCGCGCGACGAGCGCGACGCCCGCCGGGAGCAGGCCGCCCAGGAGCAGGCGTCGGACGCCTCGCGACAGGAGCAGGCCCCGGACGCCACGCGCGCGTCCCGCAGGACGCCCGTCGTCCCCGACAACGGGTTCTCCCGCGAGTCCTACGCGATCCACGCCAGCCGCGGCGACCTCCCCCTCTTCTCGGATGCGCTGAACGCCGGCCGCGACGACTCCGGCTGGCTGTCGTCGCTCTCGAGCACCCTCGCCGGTCCCACCGGGCCGGTCGGCTCCCCGGACTCGGCCGCCGAGACGGCGCAGGCCGCGCTCGACCGCCGCACGCGCCGTCGGAGCGACGAGTCCGACTCCTGAGCCGCGGCCCCGGCTAGTCGCGCAGGCGAGTGGCGGCCATCCGGGCGTCGACCAGGCGGCCGCCGCTGAGGCGGGCGAGGATCACGGAGCCGAACGGCAGCGCGCGCACCAGGGGCAGACCCTCGACCCGCTCCTCGTCCGTGTAGCCGAGGAGGACGTACATCCCGACCACGGCGATCGCGGCGATCGTCGCGACCCGCGCCGGGATCTGGTCCATCGTGCCGCCTCCGCCGTCGATCGGCTCGGCGAGCGTGACGCACATGAGGAAGATCGACGCGTAGACCGCCAGGTGCACGTGGGAGCGGCTCCACGGGCGCGCGAGCGCGGCGATCGGCAGGATCCAGAGGGCGTACCAGGGGTGGATGGCGGTCGACGCCGTCACGAACGCGAGCAGCGCGCCGGACAGGCGGGCGAGCGGATCGATGGAGCGCCGCGACAGCATGAGGCGCGCAGCGATCAGGCCGGCGAGCCCGAGCGCGAGGATCTTGACCACGGCGATCGCCGCGGCGGGGTCGTGACCGGTGAACTCGACGGCGCGGGAGACCGAGACCGTGACGAACGACATCGGCGCGTACCAGTGCAGGATCGAGCCGGGCACGACCATCGCCGCGACCCAGCCGACCCCGACGCCCGCGAGCAGCCCGACGGCGACCACGAGGCCGAGCGCTCCGGCGCCCGTCCAGAGCCAGCCGCGGGTGCGCTCACGCCACGTCGCGTCGTGGCGCAGCCACAGGAGCGCGAGCACGGGGAGCGCGATCACGGCGATCGGCTTGATCGCGATCGCTCCGGCCATCAGCACGACGGCGGCGATGCGCCGGTCGGTCTGGGCGTAGTAGAGCGACGCGAGGATGAGCGCCAGCATCACGGAGTCGTTGTGGCCGGCGACGACGAAGAGCACGAGGGTCAGCGGGTTGGCGACGATCGTCCAGGCGGTGAGCGGGACCGAGAGGCCGCGCAGGCGCGCCAGGCGGAGCGCGTAGACGGCCATGACGGCCACGCCCGCGACCGACACGGCGCGGAGCATCGCGATCGAGAGCTCCGGTGCGCCGTAGCCCGCGAACTGCACGGCGGTGCGCTCGATCAGGAGGTAGAGGGGCCCGTAGGGCGTGGGCGTGTCGGCCCAGAGCGGGTCGACGCCGAGGTCGAACCAGCCCGGGAGCGTCGCGACGCCGTGGGTGTAGGGGTCGATGCCCTGGGTCATCAGGCGACCCTGCGCCACGTAGGAGAACATGTCGTGGCTGAACAGCGGCACCGTCACGAGGAGCGGAGCGGTCCAGGCGAGGGCCGCCACCACGATGGTGCGGACGGAGCCGGGGCCCGCCGCGAGCGCGACCGTGCGCAGGCGGAGCCACGCGATCAGCAGCAGCATCCCGCCGCCCACGACGAGGGCGCCGCTGGACTCGGTGAGCCAGCCCGTGGCGCGGATCGAGGCGACGAGAGGCCAGTCGCGGATGGGCGAGCCGGCGGGCAGGTAGCCCACGCCGAGCGAGCCGAGGAGGATCGCGATCGAGCCCAGCAGGCCCGTCGCCAGCGGTGCGGCCTCCATGAAGCGGAGCCGCGGTCGGCGCTGCCGTCCCGTTGCCCGGGCCGTGTCCGGCCGCTCGATCGTCCCCCGTGAAGCCATCGGAGCCACGCTAAAGGATGGGACTCCGAAGTGCATGGACGGCCGGTGAACGGTTGATCAGTCGGCGCTCAGGTTGTACAAGCACCCGCACGCGCACCGATCAGGGCAGGCGCGGCACCGGGGCCGGCTCCGCGAAGCGCAGCTGGTTGCCGAACGGATCGATCACGTCGAGCGCGAAGCCGAACGGCGTGCGGGTGATCCGCGGGTTGAGGTAGGGGTACGCCTTCGCGTCGAGCTCGGCGTGCAGCTCGCGGACACCGCGGAGGGCGACGTGCACCGCGGCGCCGGGACTGCCGTCGCGGTGGTGCTCGCTGAGGTGCAGGCGGAGCCCCGAGCGCGACACCTGCAGGTAGAGGGGGGCGTCGAGCGCGGCGCGGTGCTCCCAGTCCACCTCGAAGCCGAGGTAGTCGACGTAGAACTCGCCCGCCTTGGCGACCGAGAAGATCCGCAGGATCGGCACGGCCGCCTCCAGTCGCACCGGCTCGAGCCGGTCCGGCTCCTCCGCGCTCGACCGGTCCCGTGCACGCCGTCTCGTCTCCACGCCACGAGGCTAGCCGCCCCGCGGTCGGCCCGGCGCCGGAGGGTCAGTCGACGAGATCGAGACCGCGCAGCAGCCGGAGGGTCTCGACCCCGGCGGGCGGGCAGCGGCCCGCATCGGAGCCGTCGACCCAGTGCAGCGAGTCGATCTCGCCGCTCGGGCGCGCCTCCCGGTCGAGCTCGGCGGCGAAGACGCTCATGTGGACCTCCCGCCCCTCCGGCTCGCCGTGCGCCTGGGTCCGGACGGTGAACAGGGGCACGAGGCCGAGGGCGACGGCGCCGAGCTCCTCGCGGGTCTCGCGGGCCGCCGCCTCGATCCCGCTCTCGCCCTCGTCGACCTTGCCGCCGGGGAGGTAGAGGACGTCGCGGCCCCGCGCCGTGACCATCAGGACCTGCCGGTCGCGGAGGACGGCGACGGCGGACACGATGATCGGCGGGAGGGTGCTCATCCGCTCATCATGCCCGCCGCGGGCGGACCGTCGCGGCGCCCCCGCGGCTACCATGGGGGCACACCAGAAGGACGCGCGCAGCCGGCGCGCGCCGGGGCCCCGTGCGCCCGAACAGCTGAGGAGCAACCCGTGGCAGAACCCACCACCCTCGACAAAGTCATCACCCTCGCGCAGCACAGGGGATTCGTCTTCCCCTCGGGTGAGATCTACGGGGGCACCCGCTCCGCGTGGGACTACGGGCCGCTCGGCGTGGAGTTCAAGGAGAACATCAAGCGCCAGTGGTGGAAGACCTTCGTGCAGGGCCGGGGCGACGTCGTCGGCCTGGACTCCGCGGTCATCCTGCCCTCGGCGATCTGGCACGCCTCGGGACACGTCGGCGTCTTCTCGGACCCGCTGACCGAGTCGCTGATCACCCACAAGCGCTACCGCGCCGACCACCTCTTCGAGAAGTACGAGGAGGTCAACGGCCACCCGCCCGTGAACGGCCTCGCCGACATCCCGGACCCGGAGCACCCCGACAAGGTCGGCCAGTGGACCGAGATCAAGCAGTTCTCGGGCCTGATGAAGACCTACCTCGGCGTCGTCGACGACGAGTCGGGGCTGCACTACCTGCGTCCCGAGACCGCCCAGGGCATCTTCACCAACTTCGCGAACGTGCTGCAGAGCGCCCGTCGCAAGCCGCCCTTCGGCATCGGCCAGATCGGCAAGGCGTTCCGCAACGAGATCACCCCCGGCAACTTCATCTTCCGCACCCGCGAGTTCGAGCAGATGGAGCTCGAGTTCTTCGTCGAGCCCGGCACGGACGAGGAGTGGCAGGAGACCTGGATGCAGCTCGCCTGGGACTGGTTCGTCGGGCTCGGGATGAACCCCGAGAACATCCGGCAGTACGAGCACCCGAAGGACAAGCTCTCCCACTACTCCAAGCGCACCGTCGACATCGAGTACCGCTTCAGCTTCGCCTCGGGCGAGTGGGGCGAGCTGATGGGAGTCGCGAACCGCACCGACTACGACCTCAAGACGCACATCGAGCACTCGGGCAAGGACCTCTCGTTCTTCGACCAGAACAAGAACGAGCGCTACGTGCCGTTCGTGATCGAGCCGTCGTTCGGCCTCACCCGCGCGCTCATGGCGTTCCTCGTCGACGCCTACGAGGAGCAGGAGCTGCCGCCGAACGCCAAGGGCAAGGTCGAGACGCGGACCGTGCTGCACCTCGACCCGCGCCTGGCGCCGGTGAAGGTGGCCGTGCTGCCGCTCTCGCGCAACGAGGCCCTCTCGCCGCTCGCGCGCCGCGTCGCCGACCAGCTGCGCCAGCTCTGGAACGTCGACTTCGACGACTCCGGAGCGATCGGCCGCCGCTACCGCCGCCAGGACGAGATCGGCACCCCGTACTGCGTGACCGTCGACTTCGACTCGCTCGAGGACGACGCCGTGACCGTCCGCGACCGCGACACGATGAAGCAGGAGCGCATCCCGCTCGAGCAGCTCGAGTCGTACCTCTTCACCGGGCTCCGCGGGGCCTGACGCTCCTCCGGGACGCCGCCGACCGGACGGGCCGGCGGCGTCCCGCCGAACGCGGACCAGCCGGCCCTGCGGTCAGCGCTCGCGGGCGAGCAGGGCGAAGACGAGGGTCGAGGTCCACTCGCCCTTGCAGAACTCGTCCTCCCGGTGATGCGCCTCGAGGCGCATCCCGAGGCGCTCGCAGAGGCGGGCGGACGCGGTGTTCCAAGCGTCGAGCTGCGCGACCACGCGGTGGGCGCCGAGGGTGTCGAACGCGAGGTCGAGCAGCGCCCGGGCGGCCTCGGTCGCGTAGCCGCGCCCCTGCGCCTCCGGGTGCAGCACCCAGCCGATCTCGACCGCCTCCTGCTCGACGGACGTCGCGATGAGCGTGAGGTCGCCGATCATCCGCCCGGCGAGGACGCCCTCCCGGGGGACGATCGCCAGCACGGCCACGTCGCCGTCAGCGGCGAGCCGTGTCGAGGGGAGGCGGCGCTGCAGGTGCGCCCGCGACTCCTCGGGGGTGCGCACCGGCCAGCGGAGGAACCGAACGGCGTCGGCGTCGCCCTGGTAGCGCGCGTGGTCCTCGGCGTCCTCCGGTCCGAGGGGACGCAGGAGCAGGCGCTCGGTGAGCAGCGGCGCGGAGCGCAGCGGCTCCGCGTCGAAGGGGAGCCGGAGGCTCACGCGGTGGCGGCGTCCGCGTCGGGGCGGGCGGCGGCGGCGGGCTCGGCCGGGACCTCGATGCCGAAGAGCGCCTCGAGCCCGGTGAGGTACGCCTCCTGCGCTCCGGCGCGCGCGTAGTCGCGGGCGCGGACGCTCGGGGTGTGCAGCAGCACGCCGGCGAGGTGGCGGAGCGCCTGCTCGGTGCGGCCGTCCTCGTCGCCGCGCGAGCGGGCCCGCTCGATCTCGGCGTCGAGCGCGTCGAACACGTGGGCGCGCAGGGCGACGACGGCCGGAGTGAGGCTCTTCTCGTCGGCGACGTCCGAGAACTTCCGGGCCGCCTTGTCGACGAGCGCGCGCGCCTGCTGCGACGCGTCGAGCACGTCGAGAGGTGCGTGCAGGCTGATCGTCTCGAGGTCGAGGAGCTCGACGCCGGCGACCGAGGTGACGTCGGAGGCGACGTTGCGCGGCAGGCCCAGGTCGATCACGAGCTGGCGCTCGCGGGAGAAGCCCTGGAGGCGCCCGGCGGCGAGCAGGGCGGCGTCGAGCACCGGCTCCTGGGTCGTGGTGCAGGTGATGACGATGTCGGCCGAGACCGCCTCGAGCGCGAGATCGGCGGCGGCGATGGGCCGGAGCGAGCGGCGGGCGGCGAAGCCCTCGGCGCGGCCGGAGGGGGAGTGCACGGCGATGTCCACCACTCCGCGGTCGCGCAGGGCCGCGACGGTCGCCCGCGCGTAGCTGCCGGTGCCGACGAGGAGGACGCGGGCGGCCCGCCAGTCGGTGACGCGGCTCGCGGCCAGGTCGAGCGCGAGGCGCACGATCGAGCGGCCGGCGCTGCCGAGGCCGGTGCGGTTCTTGATGCCGCGCGAGGTCTGCGAGGCGCGCTGGAACAGCCGCTCGAGCTCGGAGGAGGTGGTGCCGAGGCGGCGCGCCTCCTCGAGGGACCGGCGGACCTGGCCCGCGATCTCGCCCTCGCCGACCACGACGGACTCGAGCCCGCTGGAGACGGCGAAGAGGTGCTCGGCCACCCGGTCGCCCGAGACGACGTCGACGCTCCCGCGCAGCTCGTCCTGCTCGACGCCGGTCGCGGCGCTGACGGCGGCGGTGGCGGCCTCGACGGCGACGGCCTGCGCGGCGGTCAGCGGCTCCTCGATGTCGAGGTAGGCCTCGAAGCGGTTGCAGGTCGCGACGACGACGGCTCCGGAGACGAAGTCGATCCCCTCGGAGAGGGCCGCGGTCACGGCGGAGGAGTCGACGGAGAGCTTCTCGAGGAGATCGAAGCTGGCGTTCTTGTGCGACGCCGTCAGACACAGAAGCACCACGTCAGTCTACCCGCGCTCTGCGGGGCGAGGTCCCGGACTGGGGAGGAATGCACGGATGCGCCTGGAATAATGCCGCGGTGACCTCCCCCACCGACGGCCTGCTCGATCCGCTGCACCCCCTCTCCGCCGGCCGCACGGCCGACTCGCTGCTCCTGCGCGCCTACCGCTCCGAGCGGGGCGAGAGGACGCCCGTCTGGTTCATGCGCCAGGCCGGCCGCAGCCTCCCGGAGTACCGGGCCCTGCGCACCGACACGAAGATGCTCGACGCCTGCCTCGACCCGGCGCTGGCGAGCGAGATCACCCTGCAGCCGGTGCGGCGCCACGGAGTGGACGCGGCCATCTTCTTCAGCGACATCGTGATCCCGCTGCGGCTCGCGGGCGTCGGCGTCGACATCGTCCCCGGGCGCGGTCCGGTGCTCGAGAAGCCGGTGCGCACGGCCGCCGACGTCGCCGAGCTCGCCTCGATCGACCCGTCCGTCCTCGACGAGACGCTCGAGCCCATCCGCGAGGGCGTGCGCCGCACCGTCGCGGGCCTCGGCGACACCCCGCTCATCGGCTTCGCCGGCGCTCCCTTCACCCTGGCCGCCTACCTGGTGGAGGGCGGCCCGTCCAAGGACCACCTGCGCGCGCGGACGATGATGCACGCCGACCCCGCCGCCTGGGCCCAGCTGATGGAGTGGACCGCCGAGGTCACCGGCCGCTTCCTCCGCGCGCAGGTGCTCGCCGGGGCCAGCGCCGCGCAGCTCTTCGACTCCTGGGCCGGGGCGCTCTCGCTCTCGGACTACACGACCCACGTCGCTCCCGCCTCCGCGCGCGCCCTCGTCCACGTGCGCGACCTGGCGTTCGACCACGGGGAGACGCGCCGCAACGTCCCGATCGTGCACTTCGGCGTCGGCACCGGCGAGTTGCTCGGAGCGATGCACGGTATCGGCGCCGACGTGGTCGGCGTCGACTACCGGATCCCGCTCGACGAGGCCAACCACCGCCTCGGCGGCTTCGTGCCGGTGCAGGGCAACGTCGACCCGGCGCTGCTGACCGCGCCGTGGGAGGTCCTCGAGTCCCACGTCGACGACGTGCTCCGCCGGGGCCTGAGCGCCCCCGCGCACGTGCTCAACCTCGGCCACGGCGTGCCGCCCGAGACCGACCCCGACGTGCTCACGCGCCTCGTCGCGTTCGTGCACGCCTGGCGGCCGTGAGCGAGGAGCGCCCCCGCGACGCGGCGTCGTACGACGTCGCCGTCGTCGGCGGCGGAGTGGCGGGGCTCGCCGCCGCCGCGGAGTGCCTGCGCATCGGCCTGCGCGTCGTGGTGCTCGAGGCGGGGGAGCGGGTCGGGGGCTCGGTCTCCCCGCTCGCGCTGGCCGGCGCTTTGCTCGACGCGGGCGCCGAGAGCTTCGCCACCCGGGGCGGCCACGTCGAGCGGGCGCTCGCCGCGCTGACCCTCGACGGCGTCCCGCTCGCCGAGTCGATCGTCGAGCCGCGGACGCACGGCTCGTGGCTGCACCTCTCGGGCGGCCGCTCCGTGCCGTCGCCCCGGGCCGGCATCCTCGGCATCCCCGGCACGCCGCTCGCCCCCGACGTCGTGCGGGCGATCGGCCGCCGCGGCGCCTGGCGCGCCTGGCTCGACACCCTGATGCCGGTGCTGCGCATCGGCCGCGCCCACTCCCTCGCCGAGCTGGTGCGCACCCGGATGGGCGAGCGCGTGCTCGAGGACCTGGTCGCGCCGGTCGTCTCCGGCGTCTACTCGAGCCGGCCGGACGACATCGACGTCGACCTCGCCGCACCCGGACTGAACGGCGCGCTCACCCGCGCGGGCTCCCTCGCCCGGGCAGTGGCCGCCCTCCGCGCGAACCTCCCGGCCGGAGTCGCGGTCCGCGGGCTCGAGGGCGGGATGCACCGCCTGGTCGCCGCGCTGGTCCAGCGGATCGACTACCTCTCCGGCGAGATCCGCACCGGAGCCTCCGTGCAGCGGCTCGAGGGCTCCGACGGGGACTTCGTCCTGACCCTCGCCGACGGCACTCTGAGCGCCCGAGCGGTGATCGTCTCGACGCCGGAGCGCGACGCCCGGGCGCTGCTGGCCGGCCTCGCCCCCGCCGTCGCGGAGCGCGCCGACGAGGCGCCCCACGACTCCGTCGAGCTGGTGACCCTCGTCCTCGACGACGCCCGCCTGGACGCAGCCCCCCGCGGCTCCGGTGTGCTCGTGGCGCCCACCGCCACCGACGTCACGGCCAAGGCGATCACGCACGCGACCGCGAAGTGGGACTGGCTGGCCGCCTCCCTCCCTCCCGGGCGCCACGTGCTGCGCCTCTCCTACGGGCGCCCGGGCGAGCGCCCGCCGCTCGAGGGGCGCACCGATGCCGAGGCGGCGGCGATCGCCCTGCTCGACGCCTCGACGCTGCTCGGACTCGCCCTCGATCCGGCGTCGCTCGTCGACTCCGCCCGGGTGAGCTGGGCCAACGTCCGGCCCGCCGCGGCGCTGGGCCGCCGTGCGCACCTGGAGGCGTTCCGCGAGGCGCTCCTCCCGATCGAGGGAGTCGCCGTGACCGGCACCTGGATCGCGGGCACGGGCCTCGCCTCGGTGCTCCCGCACGCCGCCGAGACGGCCGCCCTTATCCGGCGCCGACTGGTGCGTCAAGGAGTCGGGCTGCCGAGCGACGCCCGCGACGCCGACGGCTACTCTTAGGCCCAGGCATCCGCGCGAGCGCGCGGCGTGCCCCGGCACGAGTGGTCACCGACCGCGTGGACGATCGCGAGAGCGACCCAGGACGAGGAGTAGGCGTGAAGGGCAAGATTCTTTTCGTGGCAGGAGCCGCAGCCGGGTACGTGCTGGGAGCACGCGCCGGCCGCAAGCGGTACGAGCAGATCGCCTCGGCGGCAGGCCGCTTCTGGCGGACCCAGCCGGTGCAGGACGTCGCGGGCGCCGTCGGCGGTGCTGCGAAGACCCAGCTGAGCAGCGTCTCGGACAAGGCGTACGAGGTCGTGCGCTCGGTGGTCGTCAAGGCCGTGTCCGGCGGCAGGAAGGCCCAGGGAGCGAGCGACGCGGAGGCGTCGGCCGCCGCCCGCAAGGCGGCCTCGAAGGTCGATGAGGCCGCGGCGTCGGCCGGCTCCGGCGGGTCGACGACGTCCACCTCCACCAGCAGGGCCTAGTGCTCATCCCCCCGGCCGTGCCAGGCGCGCGCCGGCCGGCACGTCCCACCCTCGAGGAGCTCCCGTGGTGAACGAACGCAATCCCAAGAACGCCCGATCACTGGGAGAGCTGGTCAGCGACCTGCCCGGCCTCGTGATCGAGCTCGTCAAGGCCGAGGTCGCCTCGCTGAAGAACGAGCTGGCGGGCAAGGCGAAGAGCGCGGGTCTGGCCGTCGGCCTGTTCGCGGTCGCGGCCTTCCTCCTCCTGACCGCGTGGGCGACGCTGGTCGCCTTCGCGATCATCGGCATCGCCTCCTGGCTTCCGGCCTGGCTGTCGGCGCTGATCGTGACGGTCTTCTTCCTCCTGGTGGCCGTGATCCTCGCCCTCGTCGGCGTGCGCACCATCAAGAAGGCCGTGCCGCCGGTGCCGCAGGACTCGATCGACAGCATCAAGAAGGACGTCCAGGCGTTCAAGGGAGTGGGCAGCTATGACAACTGAGCGATCCGTCAGCAGCACCACGCCCCGCTTCGTCGACCCGGCGGAGCTGAAGCCCGGCCAGCTGAAGGCCGACATCGAGCGCGCTCGCTCCGAGCTGGCCGCGACGCTCGACGCGATCGAGTACAAGGTCAACGTGCCGCGCAAGGTGCGCACGGCCCAGCGGACGATCGAGCGCAAGCTCCAGGTGGTGCGCCGCCAGAACCCCTCCGCGCTGATCGCCGGAGCGGTCGGCGCCGCCGCCGCCGTGGGCCTCGTCGTCTGGGGCGTCGCGAAGCAGATCATCGAGGACTGAGCGCCGGAGGGCCCGGGGTGCTAGCGTCCCGGGCCCTCCGGCGCCAGAGCCCCCGCCGCTTTTGTGCATCGGCACGAGCGGAGGGATGATGGATCAATGACCGATCAGACCGCCGGCACGGCGGGTCCCGTTCAGTCCGCCCCCGACACGAGCGCCGCCGCTCCGGCGCCGCAGCCCCCCGCCGATCAGGATCACTCCGATCAGGCCCTGGGATACACGCTCTGGGCGGTTCTCCGCAGGGATCCCGCACGTCCGTTCACCCTCTCCAGCGACGCCGTGGATCCCGCGGTGAAGCAGTACGAGCACCTCGTCGCCCAGCTCGAGGGCGAGGGCGTGACCGTCCGCGGCACCTACGACGTCTCGGCCCTGCGCGCCGACGCCGACATCATGCTGTGGCTCACGGGCCCGGCGCCCGAGGAGCTGCAGCGGGCCTACCGCGAGCTGCGGCGCACGGAGCTGCTGGTCGGCCTCCTGCCGACGTGGAACGCGATGGGCGTGCACCGCGACGCCGAGTTCAGCTCGAACCACCTCCCCGCCTACATGCGCGGGAAGGCGCCGGCCCGCTGGCTCACGGTCTACCCCTTCGTCCGCTCCTACGAGTGGTACATCCTCCCCGAGGAGGAGCGCCGCGCGATGCTCGCCCAGCACGGGCGCCAGGGCTCGCGGTTCCGCTCCGTCCTGACCAACACGGTCGCCTCGTTCTCGCTCGGCGACTACGAGTGGATCCTCGCCCTCGAGGACGAGGAGCTCGTCAACCTCGTCGACCTCATGCGCGACCTGCGCGCCACCGAGGCCCGCCGCCACGTGCGCGAGGAAGTCCCCTTCTACACAGGCCGGCGCATCGACGCCGACCAGATCGCCGAGGTGCTCCGATGAGCGACACGACCAGCGAGCCGATCCTCGTCCGCGGGGCCACCCCTGCGGCGGCGTCCGGCCCCGAGCACGTCGAGGTCCCCGTGGCCTACGACGCGATCCTCCTCGCCGGCTTCGGCGGGCCGGAGGGTCAGGACGACGTCATCCCGTTCCTCCGCAACGTCACCCGCGGCCGCGGCATCCCGGAGGAGCGCCTCGAGGAGGTCGCCCACCACTACCGCCACTTCGGCGGCGTCAGCCCGATCAACGCGCAGAACCGCGCGTTGAAGAAGGCGCTCGAGGCCGAGCTCGCGAACCGCGGCATCGACCTCCCCGTGCTCTGGGGCAACCGCAACTGGGCGCCCTACATGAGCGAGGCCGTCGCCGAGGCGAAGGAGCGCGGGTTCACCAACCTGCTCGCCATCGCCACCAGCGCGTACTCCTCTTTCTCGTCCTGCAGGCAGTACCGCGAGGACTACGCGGCGGCGCTCGACGCGACCGGCCTCGAGGGCGAGCTGCGGATCGACAAGGTGCGCCAGTTCTTCGACCACCCCGGCTTCGTCATGCCGTTCGTCAAGGCCGTCCACGACGGGCTCGACGAGCTGCGCGAGCGGATGCCCGACCTCGATGTCACGTCCGAGGTGGAGGTGCTGTTCTCGACGCACTCGATCCCCATGGCCGACGCCGAGCGCAGCGGACCCCACGAACGCCACGACGACGGCACCGTCGTCGACGTGCACGAGTTTGGACCGGGCGGTGCCTACGAGGCGCAGCACCTCGCCGTCGCCGAGGTCGTCATGGCCGCCGCCACGGACGAGGACTTGCCCTGGCAGCTGGTCTACCAGTCGCGCTCCGGCCCGCCCACCCAGCCCTGGCTCGAGCCGGACATCAACGACGCCATCGCGGAGCTGCCGGCCCGCGGCCGCCGCGCGCTGCTGATCGTCCCGCTCGGCTTCGTGTCCGACCACATGGAGGTCATGTGGGACCTCGACAACGAGGCCCTCGAGACCTCGGAGGAGCACGGACTCGTCGCGCTCCGCGTCGCGACCCCCGGCACGGACCCGGTCTACGTCTCCGGCCTGATCGACCTGGTCCTCGAGCGCGTCAACGGCGTGCCGACCGAGGACCGGCCCTCGATGACGGCGCTCGGCCCCTGGTACGACGTCTGCCGCCCCGGTTGCTGCGAGAACGTGCGAGCGGGGTTCAAGCCCGCCCTGGCGGGAGTCGCACCGTGATGAGGAGTCGTCTGTCGTGAGCATCAGAGTCGGCACCCGCGCGAGCGCGCTCGCGGTGGCGCAGACCCGGATGACGGCCGATCTGATGTCGGCCGCCGCGGGGGTCCCCGTGGAGCTGGTGCGCATCGAGTCGGACGGCGACCGCATGCGCGGCTCGCTCGCCTCCCTCGGCGGCACCGGCGTGTTCGTCAGCGCCCTGCGCGACGCGCTGCTCGCCGGGCGCTGCGATGCGATCGTGCACTCGCTGAAGGACCTGCCCACCGCTCCGGTGGAGGGCCTGCTGCTCGGAGCGGTCCCCGAGCGGGAGGACCCGCGCGACGCGCTCTGCGCCCGCGACGGGCTCACCCTGGCGAGCCTGCCGGTCGGAGCCCGCGTGGGCACGGGCTCGCCCCGCCGGCGCGCGGCGCTGCTGGCCGCCCGTCCGGACCTCGAGATCGTGGACATCCGCGGCAACATCGACACCCGGCTCCGGAGGGTGCTGCCCGGCAGCGACTCGCCGCTGGACGCGATCGTGCTCGCCCTGTCCGGCCTGCGCCGCCTCGGCCGGGTCGACGCGATCACCGAGGTGCTCGGCTTCGACGTCTCCCCGCACGCCCCCGGTCAGGGAGCGCTGGCCATCGAGGTGCGCGACGAGGAGCCGTCGGAGGAGCTTCGCGCCGCTCTCGCAGCGGTCGAGCACGTGCCGACCCGCGCGGCGATCACGGCCGAGCGGTCGCTCCTCGCCTCCCTCGAGGCCGGGTGCGCCGCTCCGATCGGGGCCTCCGCGGTCGTCGAGGAGGACCGCGTCGTCCTGCACGGCGTGGTCTTCGCCGTCGACGGCGCGGCGTCCCTCGCTCGGGAGGTCGCGGAGCCGGTCGATAACGGTTCGGTCGGCGGTAGTCGACACCGGGCGGATCCGCAGTATGGTGGTCGCGAACTGCCCGTCGTCGAAGCCGCGTTCCGTTGCGGCTCTCTGCTCGCTGACGCGCTTCTCGGTGCGGGTGCCGCCGAACTCGCACCCCTGGGAGCCCCTTCGTGATCGTCCCCGCCGCCTACTCCCAGTGGGAGAAGCCGTTGCAGGGGTGGCGCATCCTCGTCCCCCGCGGAGGCCCGTGGGGGGACGGTGTCGCCGCCGCTCTCCGAGCCAAGGGAGCCTCGCCCGTCGTCGCTCCGATGATCAACTTCGCGCCGACCGACGACTTCCCCGCGCTCGAGCAGGCCCTCGCCGACCTCGAGGCCGGCGCCTTCGACTGGATGACCGTCACGAGCGCCACCACGGTCGATGTCCTCTCCCTCCTGCGCACCACCGTGCCCGCGAGCACCAAGGTGGCGGCGGTCGGCGAGACCACGGCGGCCGCGCTCGTCGCCGCCGGGTACTCCGTCGACCTCGTCCCCTCCGAGGACAACTCCGCCCGCGGCCTCCTGGCCGAGTGGGAGGAGGCCACCGGCGGCCGACACCCCCTGCGCGTGCTGACGCTGCGGTCCGAGATCGCCAAGCCGCTGCTCACCGAGGGCCTCACCCGCATCGGGCACGACGTGCGCTCCGTGGTCGCCTACCGCACGGTCGGCGTCCCGGTGGAGGAGCGCGTCGTGGCGGATGTCGCCGGCGGAGCCGTGCACGCGATCCTCGTCACCTCGGGCAGCGTGGCGGAGCAGGTCCAGAAGCAGCTCGGCCCGGTGCCCGAGTCGATCCTCGTCGCCGCGATCGGCCCGCAGACCGCGAAGGACGCCCGCGCCTTCGGCCTGCGCGTCGACGTCGTCGCCGACGAGCGCTCGGCCTCCTCCCTCATCGACGCGGTCGCCGCCGTCGCCACGGAGCGCGCTCCCCGCTGAGCCGCCTCCCCGGCGCGACGTCGGCCGGGAGGGGCGGGCCTCGCCCCGCAGGCCAGGGATCCGCCTCTCGGCTGATGTCGTGCGTCCGGAGCACCTCCACGGGGTGAGGCGTCCGCGCTCCCGGGAGGTGCTCGGCGGGGCGGGATTACGCTGGAGGACATGACTGCCATCCGCCCGCGCCGCCTCCGCACGACCCCCGCACTCCGCCGTCTCGTCCAGGAGACGCGCATCCACCCGGCGCAGCTGATCCTGCCCCTCTTCGTGGCCGAGGGGACCACCGAGGCCCGGCCGATCGGGTCGATGCCGGGGGTGATGCACCACTCGCTGGACAGCGTCCGCGGAGCGGTGACGGAGGCGGCCGAGGCGGGGATCGGCGGTGTGATGCTGTTCGGCGTGCCGACCACGCGCGACGCGGTCGGCTCCGGTGCGACCGACCCCGACGGCGTGCTCAACGCCGCGACGCGGGTCGTCGTGGAGGAGGTCGGCGACGCGCTGGTCGTGCAGACCGACCTGTGCCTGGACGAGTTCACCGACCACGGCCACTGCGGTGTCCTCGACGACCGCGGGCGCGTCGACAACGACGCCACGCTCCTCCGCTACGAGGAGATGGCGCTCGCCCAGGCCGAGGCCGGCTCCCACCTGCTCGGGCTCTCGGGGATGATGGACGGCCAGGTCGGAGCGATCCGCGCCGCTCTCGACGGCGCCGGGCACCTGGACACCGCGATCCTCGCGTACTCGGCGAAGTACGCCTCCAGCTTCTACGGTCCGTTCCGCGAGGCCGTGCAGTCCACGCTCGAGGGCGATCGCCGCACCTACCAGCAGGACCCGGCGAACCGCCGCGAGGGCCTGCGCGAGGCGACCCTCGACCTCGCCGAGGGCGCCGACGTGGTGATGGTGAAGCCGGCCATGAGCTACCTCGACGTGCTCTCGGACGTCGCATCCGTCTCGGACGTGCCGGTCTGGGCGTACCAGGTGTCGGGGGAGTACGCGATGATCGAGGCCGCCGCCGCGAACGGCTGGATCTCGCGCGAGCCGGCGATCCTGGAGTCGGTCACGGGGATCCTCCGCGCGGGGGCCGACGCGGTTCTCACCTACTGGGCCGTCGAGATCGCTCGCGACCTGCTGAGATAACCGCCTCCTCCTCCCGGGAGCGAGCCTCGGCATCTCGTCCGAAAGCGCCTCTCCGGCGCGAGGGCGCCGGGCGGCGCGCGTACCCTGGAGGGGTGACCACCTCGGCGAACGACACCCTGTACGAGCGTGCCCGGCACGCGATCCCCGGAGGCGTCAACTCGCCCGTCAGAGCGTTCCGCTCGGTCGGCGGGACCCCGCGCTTCATGGTCTCGGCCGCCGGCCCGTACATCACGGACGCGGACGGGCGCGAGTACGTCGACCTCGTCTGCTCCTGGGGCCCTGCCGTCCTCGGGCACGCGCACCCCGAGGTCGTCGCGGCCGTGCAGGAGGCGGCCGCCCGCGGTCTCTCGTTCGGCGCGTCCACTCCCGCCGAGACGGATCTCGCCGAGCTGGTCGAGGCGCGGATCACGGCCGGGGGAGTCTCGCCGATCGAGAAGCTCCGCCTGGTCTCCACCGGCACCGAGGCGACGATGACGGCGATCCGCCTCGCCCGCGGCGTCACCGGCCGCGACCTGCTGATCAAGTTCTCCGGCCACTACCACGGCCACTCCGACGGGCTGCTCGCCGATGCCGGCTCCGGTCTCGCGACCCTCTCGCTGCCCGCCTCCGCCGGCGTCACGGCCGCGACCGCGGCCCAGACGATCGTGCTGCCGTACAACGATCTCGAGGCGGTGCGCGCGGTCCTGGCCGAGCGTGGCGCCGACATCGCGGCGGTCATCACCGAGGCCGCGGCCGCCAACATGGGCGTGGTCGCTCCGGACCCGGGCTTCAACGCGGCCCTCGCCGAGCTCGTGCACGCGAACGGATCGCTGCTGATCATGGACGAGGTGCTGACCGGCTTCCGCGTGAGCGCCGGCGGCTGGTGGGGGCTCGAGAACCGCGGCGCCGAGGCTCCGTACCGGGCCGACCTCTACACCTTCGGCAAGGTCATCGGCGGAGGGATGCCGGTCGCGGCTCTCGGCGGCCGTGCGGACGTCATGGACCACCTGGCGCCGCTCGGGCCGGTGTACCAGGCGGGCACCCTCTCCGGGAACCCGGTCGCGTTGGCCGCGGGCATCCGGACGCTGCAGCTGGCCGACGACGCGGTCTACGCCTCGCTGGACGCCACGGCGCTGACGCTCCAGCGCGAGGTGTCGGCGGCGCTGACGGCCGAGGGCGTCGCGCACACGGTGCAGACGGCCGGGAGCCTCTTCAGCTTCATGTTCACGGACCTGGGCCGGCCGGTGCGGGACTACGCCGAGGTCCAGGCGCAGGAGTCGTTCCGCTACCCGGCGTTCTTCCACGCGATGCTCGACGCGGGCGTCTCGCTGCCGCCGTCGGTGTACGAGGCCTGGTTCGTCTCGGCCGCGCACGACGACGCGGCGATCGGGCGCATCGTGGACGCGCTGCCGGCGGCGGCGAAGGCCGCGGCGGCCGCTCGGGCGTAGGCTCCGGGGCCACCCGCGGATCAGGCGGGGGCCCGCCGCGCTGAAGCGGCGGACGTCCCGCGCGCCCGGCCGCCGGCGTGCGGCGACCGGGCAGGGGCCCTCAGCCCCGGCGCGAGACCGACTTCGGCAGAACGAACACCAGCGCGAAAGCGGCGACCGCCATCAGGGTGCTCAGGAGCATCGCGGGAGCCGCGGCGTCGAGGAAGCCCGAGGCGACCGTGTCCGGACCCGTGATGACGAGGCTCCCGAACAGCACGCTGCCGATGACCGCGATGCCCACGGCCGAGCCGATGCGCTGGATCGCCGAGATCACGCCGCTCGCCGCGCCCGCGTCCTGCGGGTCGACGGTCGAGACGATGAACTGCACGTTCGGGGCGATGAAGAAGCCGTTGCCGAGGCCCGCGATCAGCAGCGGCGGCAGGAGCTGCCAGTTGCTGATCGAGTCCGGGGTCGCGGTCAGCAGCACCAGCCAGACCCAGCCGAGCCCGATGGCGAGCAGTCCGCTGCCCATCACCAGGACGTTGCGCCCCAGGCGCGCGGTCATCCGGTTGCTCTGCGAGGAGCTGATGATGCTGCCGATCGCGAAGGGGATCGACACCAGGCCCGACTCCAGCGCGGTGTGGCCGAGGCCCGACTGCCAGAGCAGCGAGATGGTGAAGAAGATGCTCGTGAAGGCCGCGAAGTAGACCAGCGCGAGGATCACGCCTCCGGTGAAGGCCGGGTGGCGGAACAGCGACGGCGGCACCAGGGGAGCGCGGCCGCGGCGGACGTGGAGGACCTCCCAGGCGCCGAACGCGGCGAGGAGCAGGACTCCGCCGGCGATCGAGAGGAAGGTCCACAGCGGCCAGCCCTCGTCCTCGCCCTGGATGAGCGGGACGAGCAGGGCGACCAGGCCGCCGGAGACGAGCACGAGGCCGAGCCAGTCGACGCCTCCGCTCGGGGCGCGGTCGCCGGCCTCGAGGTCGCGGCGGGCGGGGAGGAGGACCGCGGCGGCGATCAGGGTCGCGACGCCGATCGGCAGGTTCACCCAGAAGACCAGGCGCCAGCCGTTCTCGTCGCCGAAGGCCTGGATGATCAGGCCGCCGATGATCGGACCGAGCGCCGACGAGACGCCGAGGACCGCGCCCATCACCGCGAAGGCCTTGCCGCGCGAGGGGCCGCGGAAGAGGAGCTGGATGTAGGCGTTGACCGCCGGGACGAAGACGCCGCCCGCCAGGCCCTGCACGATGCGGGCGATGACGAGCTGGGTGTCGTCCGCGGCCAGTCCGCACGCGAAGCTGGCGACGGTGAAGAGGGCGATGCCGCTGACGAAGACCCACTTGTGCCCGAAGCGGTCGCCGAGGCGGCCGGCAGGGATCAGGGCGAGGCCGAACGCGAGGGCGTAGCCGGAGATGATCCAGGAGAGCGTCGACTCGGAGGCGTCGAGCGTGGTGCGGATGGTGGGCAGCGCCACGTTCACGATGGTCGTGTCGAGCAGGGCGATGAACATGCCCGCGAGCAGGACGATCAGCGAGCGCCAGGCGCGCTTGTCGGGGGCGGGAGGGGCGCCGGTCGATCGGGCGGTCGACGTCTCGGTCATCGCAGGAGTGCCTTTCGAGCAGGGGGGGAGGGGGGGTCCGTCAGACCTGTTCGAGGGACGCGACCGGGTGTGAATGCTCGCAGGAGAAACCGGGTTTCCGCACGCCGGGATCTGTGGGGGCCTTCAGGCGGAGGGCATGCCGCAGGCTCGCCTCGCGGGGCGTCAGCGGATGCGCGACTCCGCCAGCCGGGCGCAGTCGATGCAGAGCTCGGCCGTGGGCCGGGCGGCGAGGCGGGCGGCTCCGATCGGGCGGCCGCACGAGGCGCAGTCCCCGTAGCCGCCGGTGCCGAGGCGGGTGCGAGCGGCGTCGAGCTCGCGCGCCGTGCGGGCGAGAGCGTCGCGGACTCCGGCCATCCGCGACCACTCGGCCGAGAGCGGCGTGCCCTCCGGGTCGTGCTCGTCATCGGCGGTGCCGTCGGCACGGTCGCGCAGGAGCTCGGCCAGCGAGGCCTCGAGCCGGGCCGCCTCGTCGCGCGTCTCGGCCTGCCGCTCGGCCAGCAGCGCGTCGAGGAGGCGCGCCTCGTCCGGATCCATCGGCATCCGACCATGCTGCCACCCACGCGAGCGGCGGGGCATCGTTGTGCGATCCGGCGCTGACCCGGCGGCGGGCGGCGGGGCAGACTAGAGGCATGCCCGTCGTGACCGTGCTCCCCGACCGCCTCGAACTCCGCCTCACCGCGGCCGAGCGACTGCTCGCGTTCCACCGCAGCGACGTCGTCGTCGACCGGTCGAGCATCCGCTCGGCGACGGTCACCGAGGACCCCTGGATCTGGGTCCGGGGCATCCGCGCGCCGGGCACCGCGGTGCCGCTCACGCTCGCAGCCGGCACGTGGAAGTTCCACGGCGGCAAGGACTTCCTGCTGATCAAGCGCACTGCCTCGGCCGTCGTGATCGACCTGGTCGACGAGGACTACTCCCGCCTGATCGTGAGCACCAAGCACGCGCCCGAGCTGATCGCGGCCCTCCAGCTGGGGACGACGACCGCGGCGATCCCCGTGATCGAGGCCGACGACCTCGTGATCGTCCCCGAGGTCGCCGAGCAGGCGGAGCGGGCCCAGGCGGCCGCCGCGAAGAAGAAGGCGAAGGCGGCGAAGGCCGCGGCCGTGGCCGCGGAGGCGGCGGGTCCGGCGACGGTGGTCGAGGGTCAGGAGGCGGCGAGCGGCGTGAGCGCGGCGGCCGCGGCTCCGGAGGCGGACGGCGCCGCGGAGGACGTCGCGGCTCCGACGGAGTCAGCAGCGGGGGCCGCTCCGAAGAGCCCGAAGGCCACGCCGAAGGGCGCTCCGAAGACGAGTGCTCGGACCGCCGCGAGCACGCCGGCCGGGTCCGGGGGTTCCGCGCCCGTGGACGTCATCGGCTCCGAGCCGATCGAGTCCGCAGCCCCGATGAAGCCCGCGGAGCCGAAGCCCGCCGAGCCGAAGCCCGCCGAGCCGAAGCCCGCGGAGCCGAAGCCCGCCGAGCCGAAGTCCGCGGGATCGAAGCCCGCCGAGCCGAAGCCCGCCGGATCCGAGTCCGCCGAGCCCGCCCCCGCGAAGCCGGCTCCGGCCGCGAAGCCCGCGCCGAAGCCCCGCACGCCGGCGAAGCCCCGCGCCGCGCGCCCCGACTCCTCCGTCGGTCACGCGTCGGCCGAGCCGAGCGGCGCCACGGAGGCCGCGGAGTAGCGCACCGCCGCACGAGCAGCCGCCCCGCAGCGCCGGCCGGGGCGCCCCCTCCTCCACGCTCGAGGCGGGCGGACGCCCTCCGGCGAGGCCGAACCGTCAGGCGCGGACGTCCACCACAGTCCGACCGTGCGAGCGGCCGGCGAGCACGTCCTCGGCCGCGTCGACCGCCCCGCCGAGCGGCACCGTCGTCGTCAGCTCGTCGAGCAGCTCCAGGTCGAGGTCGTGAGCGAGGCGGCGCCAGGCCTCCTCGCGGAGCTTGCGCGGCGCCTCCACCGAGTTGATGCCGGCCAGCGTCACTCCGCGCAGGATGAACGGCATCACGCTCAATGGCAGGTCCGGGCCCTGCGCGAGACCGCACGCCGCCACGGTGCCGCCCCACCGCGTCTGCGCGAGGGCGTTCGCGAGCGTGTGCGAGCCGGCGGAGTCCACCGCTCCCGCCCAGCGCTCGGACTGCAGCGGCTTCCCGCCCTCCTGCAGCTCGGCGCGGTCGATGACGTCGGAGGCGCCCAAGCGCTGGAGCAGAGCGCCGTGCTCGCCGAGCCGGCCGGTCGAGGCGACGACCTCGTGGCCGAGGCGCGCCAGGAGCGCGACGGCGAGCGACCCCACGCCTCCCGAGGCCCCCGTCACCAGGACGGGACCGCTGCCCGGCCGCACGCCGTGCCGCTCGAGCGCCAGCACGGCCAGCATCGCCGTGAAGCCCGCGGTGCCGATCGCTCCGGCCCGTGCCGCCGAGATGGCGCCGGGCAGCCGGAGCAGCGACGCGGAGTCGACACGCGCCCGCTCGGCGAGCCCGCCGTCGTGGCGCTCGCCGAGGCCGGCGCCGTTGAGCACCACCCGGTCGCCGGAGTCGAAGCGCTCGCCCGCCTCGCCGTCCGCGTACTCCACGGTGCCGACCAGGTCGATGCCGGCGACGAGCGGGGTGCGGCGAACGATCCCGGGCCGCCCCGCCAGCGCCAGGGCGTCCTTGTAGTTGACGCTCGAGTACTCGACGGCGATCGACACGTCGCCGTGCGAGCGGTCGGGATCGTCGCGCTCGAGGAGGCGGGCTCGGTTGGGGGTGTCGGTGTCGGAGTCGGAGTGCCGCTCGACGACGATGGCTCGGTACATGGGCCCACGCTACGCCCGCGGGCCCGCGGCCGGGCGGTCAGTTCAGGGGCCGGGTGCCCTCGGGGAGCGATCCGCCGGAGTAGAGGGCGGACGCCGCGTCCTGGAGCGCCGTCAGGGCGACGCGCTGCGTCCACGGACCGTAGGAGACGCGGGCCAGCCCGAGCTCCTCGAAGCGGGCGGGGGACTGCGATCCGGGGACGCCGATGACGCTGACGCGCTGCCGCCCGAGGGCGGCGACGAGGGACTCCAGCTCGGCGTCCTGGAGCAGCCCGGGGACGAAGAAGCAGGTGGCGCCGGCGTCGAGGTAGGCGCGGCCGCGCTCGACGGCGTCGGCCAGGACCTCGCCGCGGTCGCGGTCGCCGGCGCGGAGGAGCACATCCGTGCGGGCGTTGAGCGCGAAGGGCACCGCCTCCTCCTCGGCCGCGGCGACGGCCTTTTCGACCGCTCGCAGCGCCTCCGGGAGCGGCTTCGCCTGGTCCTCGAGGTTCGCGCCCACGACGCCGATCCCGATCGCGCGGCGGACCGTCTCGCCGGCGTCGCCGTAGCCCGCCTCGAGGTCGGCCGAGACCGGGACCTCGACGGCGGCGACGATGCGCTCGATCATGCCCAGGTGCAGCTCCAGCGGGATCCGCTCGCCGTCCTCGTAGCCGAACGCCGCCGCGATGGAGTGGCTGGCGGTCGCGAGCGCCCGGGTCTCCGGGAGCGCGGCGACCGTGGTCGCGCTGATCACGTCCCAGACGTTCACCACCTGCAGCAGCTCGGGGTTGGTGTGGAGGTCGACGAGGGTGCGCCCGCGCGCTTCGATGCTCATGGCACGAGCGTAGGGCCCGCGTGCGCGGCGCAGGCCGCCGCATCGCAGTCGGCGCAGACCACGAGCTGGGCGCGGCAGGAGAGGTCGGTGCAGTTGCGCATCCGGCTGGTCGGCGCGGCGCACGAGGTGCAGCGGCCCAGCACCTCGGCGTCGGGGGAGAAGGAGACGGAGCCGCGGCCGTCGAAGACGTACAGGGCCCCCTTCCACAGACCGCGGTCGCGCCGCGCCTCGGCGTAGCGGACGACGCCTCCGTCGAGCTGGTACACCTCGCCGAAGCCGCGCGCCGTCATCAGGCTCGACAGCACCTCGCAGCGGATGCCGCCGGTGCAGTACGTGACCACGGGCCGGCCCTTGAGGTGGTCGTAGACGCCGGCGTCGAGCTGCTCGACGAACTCGCGGGTGCTGGAGACCCCCGGCACGATCGCCCCCTCGAACCTGCCGATCTCGGCTTCGAAGGCGTTGCGGCCGTCGAAGAGCACCACGTCGTCGCGCTCGGCGACGAGGGCGTCCAGCTGGTCCGGGTCGAGCCGCGGAGCCGTCCCGACGACCCCGTCGGCGTCGACCCGCAGCTCGTCGCGCGCGCCGAACGAGACGATCTCGTCGCGCACCTTCACCGAGAGACCGGGGAAGTCGAGGCTGCGGCCGTCGTCGTCGAGGCCGGAGCCGTCGCTCCACTTCACCTCGAGTCCGTGGAATGCCGAGTGCTCACGGGTGCGGCGGACGTAGCGCTTCAGGGCGTCCATCCCGCCGCCCAGCGTGCCGTTCACCCCGTGCTCCGAGATCAGCAGGCGCCCGCGCAGGCCCAGCGACTCGCACAGCTCGCGCTGCCACAGCCGCACGGACTCGGGGTCGGCCAGCGGCACGAAGCGGTAGAACAGCAGGATCTTCGGCAGCACCGGCACATCCTACGAGGACGTCCGGACCGGGGCGCGGCGTGTGGCAGCATCGTCGGGTGCCCGACGCCTCCGCCCCCGTGCCGCACTCCCGCCTCGAGGACGTCTTCGGTCTCGTCACCGGTGCGTTCGTCGTGTCGCTCGGCCTCTACCTGCTGCGCGCGAGCCAGGCGGTCACGGGCGGCACCGCGGGTCTCGCACTGCTGCTGGGGTACCCGCTCGACATCCCGTTCGGCGTGATCCTCGTCACGGTCAACGTGCCGTTCCTCGCCCTCTCGCTGTGGAAGAAGGGCTGGCGCTTCACGCTGCGGACCATGTTCTCGATCGTGCTGGTCTCGGTCCTGGCGGGCCTGCACCCGCTGGCGTTCGGCGAGCTGCGGATCGAGCCCGTCTACGGCGTCCTCACGGGCGACGTGCTCGCGGGGATCGGCCTCCTGATCCTCTTCCGGCACGGGTCGAGCCTGGGCGGATTCAGCATCGTCGCCCTGATCGCGCAGGAGCGGCTCGGCTGGCGGGCGGGCTACGTGATGATGGCGCTCGACGCGTGCGTGGTCGCGGCCGCGCTGCTGGTGGTGCCTCCGCTGAACGTGCTGATCTCGGCGGCGGGAGTGGTGGTGCTCAACCTGGTCCTGGCGTTCAACCACCGGCCCGGGCGCTATCTCGGGTCCTGACCCCCTCCGCAAGCCCTTCGGCGCGCACCGCCGGGTTCCTAGGCTGAGGGCGCGGGCCCCCGCCCGCCCTTCCCGAACGGAGAAACCGGATGTCCGACTGGACCTACGACCCCTACGCCCGCCTCGGCGAGGTGCCGACCTTCGCGCTCGAGAGCGACGACATCGCCGACGGTGCGCCCCTGTCCGCCCGCCACTACGGCGAGGGCTCCGGCGGCGAGGACGTCTCGCCGCACCTGCGCTGGTCGGGAGCCCCCGCCGAGACGAAGAGCTTCGCCGTGACGGTGTTCGACCCCGACGCGCCCACCGGCTCCGGCTTCTGGCACTGGGCCGTCTACAACCTCCCGGCCGACACCACGGAGCTCCCGACGGGAGCCGGAGCCGCCGGCTTCGAGCTGCTCCCGGCGGGCGCGCAGACGCTGCCCAACGAGATGCGGCTGCGCCAGTTCGTCGGAGCGGCGCCGCCGGACCGCGAGCACCGCTACTTCTTCGTGGTGCACGCCCTCGATGTCGAGTCGCTCGACCTCGACCCGGAGTCGACGCCGGCGATCCTCGGCTTCAACGCGCACTTCCACACCCTAGCGCGGGCGCAGATCGTCGCCACGGCGACGCCGGACGGCGCGAAGGACTGACCGCTCTGCGGGGAGCGCGCGCTACCCGAAGAGGGTGCGCGCCTCCTCGTAGCGGGCGTCCGGCACCGTCTTGAGGGTGCCGAGCGCCTCGGCGAAGGCCACGTGGTAGATGTCGGTGCCGCGCAGGGCGACCATGCGGCCCCAGTGCTCGGCGACGACGGAGTCGATGGCGGCCATGCCCAGGCGGGTCGCGAGGACGCGGTCGAACGCGGTGGGCGTGCCTCCGCGCTGGATGTGGCCGAGCGTGGTGGCGCGGGTCTCGATGCCGGTGCGCTCCTCGATGAGCGGAGCCAGCAGCTCGCCGATGCCGCCGAGGCGGGGCCGGCCGAAGGCGTCGAGGCCGCGCTCGGAGTGGGCGTCGTCCATCGTGTCGAGCGAGAAGCCCTCGGCGACCACGACGAGCGGTGCGCGCCCGCGGTCCTGCGCGCTCTGCACCCACTCGACGATCTGGTCGAGGGAGGTGCGCTTCTCCGGGATGAGGATGACGTGGGCGCCCGCGGCCATGCCGGAGTGCAGGGCGATCCAGCCGACGTGGCGGCCCATGACCTCGGCGACCATGCAGCGGCCGTGCGAGTCGCCGGTGGTGCGGAGGCGGTCCATCGCGTCGGTCGCGATGCCGACGGCCGTGTCGAAGCCGAAGGTGTAGTCGGTGGCGCCGAGGTCGTTGTCGATGGTCTTCGGGACGCCGACGATCTTGAGGCCCGCGTCCGTGAGGCGCTTGGCCGCGGCCAGGGTGCCCTCGCCGCCGATCGCGATGATCGAGTCGATGCCGTTGCGGTCCATCATCTCGGCGATCTTCTCGGGGCCGCCGTTCTCGCCCTCGAAGGGGTTCGTCCGGCTGGTGCCGATGATCGTGCCGCCCTGCTTGGCGATGCCCTGGATCTCGGGGCGGCCCAGGGGCAGGAGGTCGCCGTCGACCACTCCGCGCCAGCCGTTCCGGAAGCCCACGAACTCCTGGTCGTAGACCTTGATGCCCTTGTAGACGGCACCGCGGATGACGGCGTTGAGGCCGGGGCAGTCGCCACCGGAGGTCAGGATCCCGATCTTCACCCGCTCAGGTTAGAGGACCCGGTGAACGGATGTGCACGCGGACGACGACGGGCCCCTCCTCGCCGCCTCGAGGAAGGGCCCGTCGTCGTGCTCTGTGCTGGTGGGACTAGGTCGTGACGAGCTCGCCGTTGACGCCGCGGGGGAAGAATCCGCCGGTGCGCGTGCCGGCCGCGGGGTTCAGGTACACGATGTTGAGGACCTGGCCCGGGGTGCGGCTGAACGCGATGGAGCTGCCGTCGGTCGGGACGATGTTCGCCTGGCCGTTGACCTTGACGCCCTGGTCGAGGTCGGTCTTGCCGTCGAGGCTGTCGCGCGCGTCGGAGAGCTTATTCGCCGAGTCGGACAGGTCGGCGGCGTAGATCGCCGAGCGGATCGCGCCCGCGTGGTACGCCTCCACCGCGAGGATGCCGGCGGCCGCGTCGAGGTAGGTCTTCGACTGGATGAGCGGGGCGGCGCCCTTGTAGGCGGTCACTCCCACGTCCTCGAAGACGAAGGCGCCGAGCAGGAAGTTCGACTCGCTCGCGAACGGGTCGAACGACTGACCGGCCTTGATCAGCCCCGCCGCAACGGCGGCGGAGTTGAAGCTGTCCTTCAGGTTGATCGCCGGGCGGGCCACCTTCGCGGTGCCCAGCGCGGCCCGCAGGAACTGCACGTGGGCCTTCTCGTCGTTCGCGACCTCGGTGGCGAAGCTCTTCAGCCACGGGGTCTTGAAGTCGACGGGGCGGCCGCCGATGACGCCGCCGGGCGTGCCCTTGCCGGTCACGTCCGAGCCGCCGAGGCCGGTGCCGTAGACGGCGCGGAGGTAGAACTCGGCCTCGAGGTACTCGAGGTTGAGGGCGAAGTTGAGGATCGAGGCGTCGCTGGGGCCGCTGGCAGCGACCTCCTCGGCGGAGGCGGTGGGCGCGGCGAGGGCCGCGGCTCCGATGCCGAGGCCGGCGACGCCGGTGGCCTCGAAGAAGCGGCGACGGTCGAGAGCGGTCTCAGAGCTCTTGACGATCGCGTTGCGGATGAAGGTCGTGTCGAACATGTGCGCATCTCCAGTGATAGGCGGGTGCCGGGCGGCTGGAGCGCCGCCGCGACAGCGCGAAGCTACGCCAGGGATCGACCTGCTGACCAGTGGAAACGGGCGATCGGATCCGCGCATGTGTTCACGCCGTCTGAACCAATCCGCCGGGCGTGTCGCTCCGAACACGTCGTGGATGGGGGTTCTGTGGAGGAGCGTCCGATCCGGTGTCGGAGCCGCCGGTTACCATCACTGCGTGTCGATCCCCGCCCCTGCTCCGGAGCCCGCCTGGGCGACGGTCTACGCGCCGGCGGAGCCGGTGAGCCTCGCGCTCACCCTCCGCACGCTGCTGCGGGGCTCGGGCGACCCGACCATGCTCCTCGACGCGTCCGGCTTCTGGCGGGCGTTCCGCACGCCGCTCGGCCCGGGCACCCTGCATCTGCGGCAGGCGGTGGACGGCGCGGTCCACGCGCGCGCCTGGGGCGGGGGAGCGGAGTGGCTGATCGACGCGGTCCCCGAGCTCCTCGGCCACGGCGACGACTGGAGCGGGCTCGACCTGTCGGCCCACGCGCCGCTCGCCGAGGTGCTCCGCCGCTCGTCGGGCCTGCGCCTCACGCGCGCGAACCTGGTGTTCGAGATGCTCGCGCCGTCGGTCCTCGAGCAGAAGGTCACGAGCACGGAGGCGTGGCGCGCCTACCGGGTGCTGGTGCGCCTCCACGGGGAGCCCGCCCCGGGGCCGGTCGCTCTGCACGTGGCTCCGAGCGCGCAGCAGTGGCGACGGGTGCCCTCGTGGGACTGGCACCGCGCGGGAGTGGATCCGCGGCGCTCGCGGACCGTCCTCACCGCCGCGCTCGTCGCCTCCGGCCTCGAGCGGACCCTCGCGCTCGGGCGGGGCGGCGACGAGGTCGCCCGCCGGCTGCAGTCGGTGCCGGGGATCGGGCCGTGGACGGCGTCCGAGGTGATGATGCGCGCCCACGGCGATCCGGACGCGGTCAGCGTGGGCGACTACCACCTGGCCGCGGCCGTCGGCTTCGCGCTCACGGGTCGGCTCGGGGTCGACGACGACGGCATGCTCGAGCTCCTCGAGCCGTGGCGCGGGCACCGGCAGCGGATCATCCGGCTGATCGGCTGCAGCGGAGCGAGGAAGCCGCGGCACGGCCCGCGGATGACCATCCAGGACCACCGCCGGCACTGATCCGCTCCTCCACAGGGGCGGCTCGCGGGCGAGTCGGCGCGACCACCGCGTCACGCCGCGTTCGCGCGGCGGGTCGGGCTTAGCCTCGGAGGATGCAGCAGTCGACGACCCCAGGTGTGCCCGGCAGCGACCCGGAGCGCGAGCCCGACGAGGCGGCCGTGCGGAGCGGGGTCGACGCGACGATCGGTGGTCGGACGCCGGAGGGCGGCACGGGGTCGGACGACGAGGTCGAGGCCGGTGAGGCGCGCGACTCCGTGAGCGGGGCCGAGGTCGTGCCGGCGCCGGAGTCCGCGTCCGAGAACGTGGCCGAGCCTCAGGACGACCAGGAGTCCGACGCTGAGGACGTGGCTGAGCCTCAGGACGAGCAGGAGTCCGACGCTGAGGACGAGGACCTGCGCGAGCCCGGTGTTCAGGACGAGGACGAGGTCGTGCGCGACGCTCAGGACGAGGCCGTGAGCGAGCCCGATGCAGAGGACGAGGTCGTGCGCGACGCTGAGGACGAGGTCCTGCGCGGGCCCGACGCCGCGTCGGAGTCGGAGCTCGCCGCGCCCGCCGCCGCCGAGCCCGAGGTCGACGACCGCCCGATGATCGAGCGCGTCGAGTCCCTGGTCCGCCGCTGGATCGCGCGCAGCGGCGAGTTCCCGGTCGAGCCCGCCGCCCAGCGGCTCGCGGGCGTGCTCCAGGACCCGAACGGACTCGACTTCACCGTCGGGTTCGTCGACGGCGTCGCCCGGCCCGAGGACCTCTCGGTCGCGGCCGAGAACCTCGCGGCGCTCACCGCGAAGACGCCCGCCTTCCTCCCCTCCTACCTGCGCGCCGCGATCAGCACCGGCGGCGCCGTCGGCCCCGTGCTGCCCTGGGTGGTCGTGCCCGCGGCCCGCCGGGTCCTCCGCCGCCTCGTCGGGCACCTCGTGGTCGACGCCTCGGAGGCGCGTCTCGGTGCGGCCGTCGCCGCGCTGCGCGAGGGCGGCGACCGGCTCAACCTCAACCTCCTCGGCGAGGCCGTGCTCGGCGAGCGCGAGGCCCGCCGCCGCCTCGAGGGGACCCTCCGCCTGCTCGAGCGGCCGGACGTCGACTACGTCAGCGTCAAGGTCTCGAGCGTCGTCAGCCAGCTGTCGATGTGGGCCTTCGAGGAGGAGGTCGACCGCGTCGTGGAGCGTCTCACCCCGCTCTACCAGGCCGCCGCGTCCGGAGCCGACCCCACCTTCATCAACCTCGACATGGAGGAGTACCGCGACCTCGACCTGACGGTCGCCGTGTTCCGGCGCCTCCTCGAGCAGCCGGGCATGCTCGACCTCGAGGCGGGCATCGTCCTGCAGGCCTACCTGCCCGACTCCGTCCGCGTGCTCGACGAGCTGACCGGGTGGGCGCAGGAGCGCCGGGCCCGCGGCGGAGCCCCGATCAAGGTGCGCGTCGTGAAGGGCGCGAACCTCGCGATGGAGCGGGTCGACGCGGCCCTGCACGACTGGCCGCTCGCGACGGTCGGCAGCAAGGTGGAGGCCGACACGAACTACAAGCGCCTGCTCGACCGGGCACTGCGGCCGGAGCGCGTCGACGCGGTGCGCGTGGGCGTCGCCGGGCACAACCTCTTCGACCTCGCCTGGGCGTGGCTCACGGCGACCGAGCGCGGGGTGACCGGCGCGGTCGAGATCGAGATGCTGCTCGGGATGGCGACCGGGCAGGCGCGCGCCGTCCGCGAGGACGTGGGACGCCTCCTCCTCTACACGCCCGTCGTGCACCCGCACGAGTTCGACGTGGCCATCTCGTACCTCATCCGCCGGCTCGAGGAGAACAGCAGCCCCGAGAACTTCCTCTCGGCCGCGTTCCGCCTCGACGACGAGGAGGTGCTGCAGCGGGAGCTCGGCCGCTTCCGCGCCTCGCTCGAGGCCCTCGACGACTCCGTCCCGCCGCCGAACCGCACGCAGGACCGCCTGCGGGAGTGGTCCTCCGGCTCCGGCCGCCGCCTCGTGCAGGAGCACGCCCGCGCCGGCGAGCGGGCGCAGGACCCGGCCGCCGCGGGCCTGACGCAGGCCGTCCTCGGCCTCAGCCGCGGCTCCGGTGCCGCCGCCGCGACCGCGGGCTTCCACAACGAGCCCGACACCGACCCCGCCCTCCCCGGCAACCGCCGCTGGGCGCGCCTGATCACCGAGCGCATCGCCGGCTCGACCATCGGAGCGGGCACGGCCGACGCCGCGCGCGTGAGCACCGAGGCGGAGCTCCAGGAGGTGCTGCGCGCGGTGTCCCGCCGCGCGGAGCGCTGGGGCGAGCGCCTGGGCTACGACCGAGCGGCCGTGCTCGACCGCGCCGGCCTCGTCCTCGCCGCGAACCGCGACCGCCTGATCGAGGTGATGGCCTCCGAGACCGGCAAGACGATCGCCGAGGCCGACCCCGAGGTCTCCGAGGCCATCGACTTCGCCCACTACTACGCCACCCGCGCCCGCGAGCTCGACGCCGTCACCGGGGCCACCTTCGTCCCCGCGCGGGTCACCGTCGTCGCTCCGCCGTGGAACTTCCCGGTCGCCATCCCGGCCGGATCGATCCTCGCGGCGCTCGCCGCCGGCTCCGGAGTCGTGGTGAAGCCGGCGCCCCAGGCCCGCCGCTCGGCGGCTGTGCTCGTCGAGGCGCTCTGGGACGCGGGCGTCCCGCAGGAGCTCCTCGCCCTGGTCGACCTCGACGAGGAGGAGCTGGGACGGGCGCTGATCACCGACCCCCTCGTGGACCGCGTGCTGCTCACCGGCTCCTACGAGACCGCCCGCCTCTTCCGCTCCTGGCGGCCCGGCCTCGCACTGCAGGCCGAGACCAGCGGCAAGAACGCGATCATCGTCACTCCCCACGCCGACTACGACCTCGCCGTCGCCGACATCGTCCGCAGCGCCTTCGGGCACGCCGGCCAGAAGTGCTCCGCCGCCTCCCTGGTGATCCTGGTCGGCTCGGTCGCCCGCTCCAAGCGCTTCCGCGCCCAGCTGGTCGACGCCGTCACGTCGCTCCGCGTCGGCCGGCCCGACGACCCGTCGGCGGTGATGGGGCCGCTCATCGAGGAGCCCACCGGCAAGCTCCTGCACGCGCTCACCACGCTGGGCGGAGGCGAGTCGTGGCTCGTCGAGCCGCAGCGGCTCGACGAGAGCGGCACGCTCTGGTCGCCCGGGATCCGCGAGGGCGTCACCGAGGACAGCTACGTCCACCTCACCGAGTTCTTCGGCCCGGTGCTCGGGATCATGCACGCGGCGACCCTCGAGGACGCCGTCCGGATGCAGAACGGCACCGAGTACGGGCTCACGGCCGGGCTCCACTCCCTGCACGCCGACGAGCTCGCCCTCTGGATCGACTCGGTCGAGGCGGGCAACCTCTACGTCAACCGGGGCATCACCGGAGCCATCGTCCGGCGCCAGCCCTTCGGCGGCTGGAAGCGCTCGTCCGTCGGCGGCGGCGCGAAGGCGGGCGGACCCAACCACCTCATCGGCCTCGGCTCCTGGAAGCCCTCGCCCGCGCGCTCCTCCTCGACGCTGCACCTGCGCGGCCTCGACGACCGCGCGCGCCAGTTCATCGAGGCGGCCCAGTCCTCGCTCCGGTTCGAGCAGTTCGACCTGCTCCGCCGCTCCGCCCTCTCCGACCAGCTCGCCTGGGCGACCGAGTTCGGCGTCGTCACCGACATCTCGAAGGTCGGCGTCGAGCGGAACCTGTTCCGCTACCTCCGCGTGCCGATCGCGCTGCGCCTGGCCGACGGCGGCGACCTCGGAGAGCTCCTCCGCGTCATCGCCGCGGGCCTGCTGACCCGCTCCCGGATGGACATCTCCACGTCCCTCCCGCTCCCGCCGCGGGTCCAGGAGATGCTCGGCGGCGACGAGCTCGCCGAGATGGCGGGCCTCGTCCCGCGCATCGTCGTCGAGACCGACGCCCAGTGGCTCGAGCGCGCCGCGGCCGGCCGCATCACGGCGCCGCGCATCCGCATCATCGGCGACATCGTCTCCGACCGCGTCGACGGCTATGCGGGCCCGCAGGCCCCCGGCAGCCCGACGCACGGACAGCAGGCCGTCGTCCGCCGATCGTCCGACTCGACCGGCTCCTTCACCGACGTCGTCGCCGGCATGACCCGCGGCAGCACGGGAACTCCGGTCCCGCTCACCCGCGCCGACGGATCCCGCGTCCCCCTCGCGACCGCCCTCGCCGAAGCCCTCGGCGGCGCCCTCGACACCGCCGTCTACGCCGACCCGGTCACCCCCGCCGGCCGCGTCGAACTGCTGCCCTTCCTCCGCGAGCAGGCGATCTCGATCACGAACCACCGCTTCGGCAACCCGATCGATCTGAGCGACGACGTGCTGTAGTCGATTCCACGCCCGTCCCTGACGGGCGTGGCGCGGTCGGCTTCTCGACGGGGTGCGTTCTGAGGAGCGGGGGGCGTTCGGCTACAGCGATCCGCTGGTACGCGGATCGCTGGTTCGCCTCGGTGGCGGTGCTCGCGGGGATGGTGTGGATCGAGTGTGGCGCGGTCGGCTTCTCGACGGGGTGCGTTCTGAGGAGCGGGGGGCGTTCGGCTACAGCGATCCGCTCGCACGCGAATCGCTGGTTCGCCTCGGGGACGGTGCTCGCGGGGATGGTGTGGATCGTGTGTGGCGCGGTCGGCTTCGTGACGGGGCGCGTTCTGCAGGGCGGGGTGCGTTCGGCTGCAGCGATCCGCTGGTACGCGGATCGCTGGTTCGCCTCGTGGGCGGTGCTCGCGGGGATGGTGAGATCAGGCTGGCGCGGGTCGGCCTCCCGACGGAGCCCCGGGACGCGGCTCGACGAGGCGCGGGGGACTTACTTGTCGCGGCAAGTAGTGGGTAGGGTGGAGGGATGAGTGCGCCCGAGACACGCTGGCTGACGCCCGATCAGCTCGACGCCTGGCTGCGCTTCATCGCGGTCGTGGAACTGCTGCCGGGCGCCCTCGACACGCAGCTGCAGCGCGACGCAGGGCTCACGCACTTCGAGTACCTGACCCTGGCGATGCTGTCCGAGGCGCCCGACCGCGCCCTCCGGATGACCACGCTCGCCGCCCGCACCAACGCGACCCTGCCCCGGCTCTCGCACGTGGTGACCCGCCTCGTCGCCCGCGGCTACCTCGAGCGCCGCCCCTGCGCCTCCGACGGCCGCGCCACGAACGCGGTGCTCACCGACGCCGGCCTCCAGAAGATCGTCGACACGGCGCCCGGTCACGTCGCGACCGTGCTGGCCGACGTCATCGATCCGCTCGACGCCGAGCAGATCCCGCAGCTGGCCGACATCATGTCGCGCATGCTCGCCCGGCTCGACCCCGAGGGCAGGATGACGGTCGACGCCGTGCGCTCCTCCCTCGGAGACCCCGACACCCGCTCCTGCTGAGCGCACCGACCCCTCGCTCCCGGGGCGGACCGGCGTCGGCCGCGGCCGAATTCATGTACAGGGACTCCCGGACGTGCCCGTCAGGGTCCTCGAGGCCGCGCCCGCATGGAGCCGAGGTCCTGCACCGCGACCGGCTCGGCGCCGCCGGAGGCCGGCCCGTTCCCGAGCACCTCGCCGACCTCCTCCCTGCTGCCGACGCTCACCGCGAAGAGGCCCTGCACCCGGGAGCGCGCGACGATGATCTCCTTCGACCTGGAGGTCGAGAAGGAGGGGTGCGGGAGGAGCATCGCGGACACGGGCTCGGAGGCGACGGAGCAGGCGGCGTCATCGCTGAACAGAGGATGCAGGGCTGAGCAGAGGATTCAGGGTCCGGCCGAGCGCCGGGGAGAACGCCCTCGAGCGCTCCGGATCCGTGAACGGGAGGTCGACGAGGATCGAGTCGACGGCCCTCCTCGTCAGTACAGCGATCGGCCGCGCGACACGCGGGAGTCCGTGCCATCATCGCCTCGTGCAGTTCACCACGACGCTCTTCCAGATCGGCAACAACACCGGCATCGAGGTGCCGCCCGAGGTCCTCGAGGCACTCGGCGGCGGCAAGCGTCCCGCCGTCGCGGTGACGGTGAACGGCTACCGCTTCACCAGCACGGTCGGAGCAATGGGCGGACGCGCGCTCATCCCGTTCTCGGCCGAGAAGCGCCGCGAGACGCAGCTCGCCGGCGGTGACGCGATCGACGTCGTGATCGAGCTCGACACCGCGCCGCGCGAGGTCGCCGTGCCGGAGGACCTGGCGTCCGCGCTGGCCTCGGCGGGCGCTGCGGAGCGCTTCGCCGCGCTCTCGCCGAGCGCGCGGAAGGCCCACGTCACGTCGGTCGAGGGCGCGAAGGCCGCCGAGACGAGGGCGCGCCGCGTCGCCTCGATCGTCGCGGCGCTCGTCGGCTGACGGGCGCGCCACGGTCCGTGACGCGACCTCCCCGCCGGATAGGCTGCCTCCGGCGCCCCACGGCGGAGCGCCCTGGAAGCGGAGTCGGGGGACTTGATGGGTGCGGTTCGGCGTTGGGTGTTCCCGATCGTGTGGATGGTCATCATCGGAGCGGCGAGCATCGCCCTGGTGAAGATCGCGTTCTTCCCGGACGGCGCGGCCGAGGCCGATCCGACGCAGCCGACCGGTGAGATCACCGAGCCGACCGTCACGGTCGCCCGCGGCACGGTCACCAACGACCTCACCCTCCAGGGCACCGTCGCCGCCGACCCCGCCGTGCCGCTGAAGGCGACGGCGGCCGGAACGGTCGACGACGTCTACGTGCAGCAGGGCGCGGCCGTCGCGTCGGGCGATCTCATCTACGACATCCGCGTCGAGACTCCGCGCGACCCGGTCGAGACGACCGGCCCGGACGGCGCCGTCACCCTCACCCAGCAGGAGCCCTCCGTGCGCTTCGAGCGGGTCTACGCCGCGACCGGCGGCACCCTCAGCGCGCTCGGCGTCATCCACGACCAGGCCGTCACGGTCGGCGAGGTGACCGGACAGGTCGCGCCGCCGAGCTACGCCGTCACCGGCACGATCGACGCGCAGCAGCTCTACCGCATCCAGAACCGGCCGACGGAGGCGCAGGTCGCGATCACTGGCGGGCCCGCCGGCTTCACCTGCACCGACCTCACCATCAGCACCCCTCTCGCCGGAGCCGGCGAGGGCGGCACGACCGGCGGAGCGACGGACGGCGGCGGTGGAACCTCCACCGGCGGCTCCGGCACGAGCTTCACCTGCCAGGTGCCGACGGAGGTCACCGTGTTCCCCGGGCTCGCCGCCTCGGTGACGCTCGCGGGAGGCAAGGCGGAGGACGTCCTCGTCGTGCCGACCACCGCGGTCGAGGGCACCGCCCAGTCCGGCGTCGTGTTCCGCCGGGCGGACGACGGCAGCACCGAGGAGGTCCCGGTGACGCTGGGACTCACCGACGGCAGCTCCGTCGAGATCACCGGCGGAGTGGAGGAGGGCGCCGAGCTCCTGCAGTTCGTGCCGGGCGCGGAGGAGGCTGCTCCCGACGTCCAGCTGGGCGGCGACTGCATCGCGCAGCCCGACGGCTCGGTCTTCTGCTCGTGACGATCCTCCGGCTCGAGGGGATCCGCAAGGTCGTCCCGCTGCCCGACGCGCCGCCGCTGACGATCCTCGACGGAGTCGATCTCGAGGTGGGCGAGGGCGACCACGTCTCGGTCGTGGGCCGCAGCGGTTCCGGCAAGTCGACGCTGCTCAACATCCTCGGACTCATCGACGAGCCCACCGAGGGGCGGATGCTGCTCGAGGGCGCTCCCACCGAGACCCTGTCCTCGCGGGCCCGCGCGCGCATCCGCGGCGGCAGCATCGGCTTCATCTTCCAGCAGTTCAACCTGCTGGAGGGGCGGACCGCCCGCGAGAACGTGATGACGCCGCTGCTCTACGCGACCGGATCGGAGTTCTGGCGCCGCCGCGACCTCGCGGCCGAGATGCTGGAGCGGGTCGGCCTCGGGCACCGCGTGGACTCGATGCCCGGGCGCATGTCCGGCGGCGAGCAGCAGCGGATCGCGATCGCCCGCGCCCTGGTGCGCCGACCGCGGCTGATCCTCGCCGACGAGCCGACGGGCGCCCTCGACACCGACACCGGCGAGAGCGTGATGGGCCTGCTCGACGAGATCGCCCGCGAGTCCGGCTCCGCGCTGGTCACCATCACCCACGACCCGGCCATCGCGGCGCGGGCCGAGCGCCACTACCGGCTCGACCACGGCCGCCTGGGCTCGACCGCGGATGCGGGCTCCGTCGCCGAGGCGGCGGTCCTCTGATGCGCGCGCTCGTCGGGATCGCCGGCGCGATCGTCGAGGCGTGGACCGAGCTGCGGATCCACCGCGGACGCGTGCTGCTCTCGCTGATCGGAGTCGCGGTGGCCGTCGCCGCCCTGACCGCGGTCGTCGCCGCCGGTGGCATCGCCCGCCAGGCCAGCATCGAGCAGGCCGAGCGCTCCAGCGGGCGCCCGGCGAGCCTCTTCCTCTCCGCCTACCCCTCCGGCACCGGCACCGCCGAGGTGGATGCCGACGCACTCCAGGCCGCATGGACCGGTGCGCTCGAGCGCTACTCCATCACCTACGCGAGCCGCTCGACCTACGGCAGCGCGCGCGTCCAGTTCGCCGACGGCGCCGTCGACGTCGCGGTGCAGGCGGTCGACCAGCCCTTCGCCGAGATGCACCGGCTGAAGATCGTGGACGGCTCCTGGTTCACCGCCCGCGACTCCCAGCGCCTCGCTCCCGCACTCGTCGTCAACGAGCGCTTCTGGGAGCGGATCGGGAGCCCGGATCTGCGCACCCACCCGGTGGTCACCCTGCTCGGCTCCGAGCGCGACGTCACGGGCGTGGTGGTCGGCGTGACTCCCTCCTCGCAGTTCGAGACGGATCCGTCGATGATGATGCTCGCGGACGCCTACCCGGCGGTCGCCCGCGACGCCGACCCGCAGTACGGCGGGCAGGGCGTGCCGAACTACGAGATGTGGGTGCCGCTCGACCTGGCCGAGCCCCTCGCCGCGGCGGTGGAGCGCGACGTGGCCGGCGCCCTGGGATCCGACTTCGAGGTGTCGGTCGACCGGCAGGACTACCTGGTCTACGACTCCGACCCCTTCGGCGTGCTGACCTGGGTGATCGGCGGCGTGGCGGGCCTGGTGCTGGCGCTCGGCGCGCTCGGACTGCTCAACATCGCCCTGGTCACGGTCCGGCAGCGGATCCGCGAGATCGGCATCCGGCGCAGCTTCGGCGCCTCCTCCGGCCGCATCTTCTTCTCGATCATGATGGAGAGCGTCGTGGCGACCGTCGTCGCGGGAGTGGTCGGCGTGACGGTCGCGGTCATCCTCGTCACAAACCCCTGGACGGTGGCCTTCGTGCAGGACAACGGGATCGCCGACATCCCGCCTTTCCCGGCCGAGGCGGCGCTGCTCGGGCTCGGGGCGGCGACCCTCGTCGGCGCGCTCGCGGGCCTGGTACCGGCGATCGTCGCCGTGCGGGTGAAGGTGATCGACGCGATCCGCTACTGAGGCCCGCCGAGGGTGACGACGAGCTCGTCGCCCTCGAGCGCGGCGTGCGCGTCGGAGTAGTGCGCGATCCGGGGCAGCCCCCGGGTGCTCGCACTCTCGTGGCTCCCGACGACGATCACGCGCATCCCGGCGTCCAGACCCGCCCGGATGCCGGCCTCGGCGTCCTCGAACACCAGCGCCTCCTCGGGGGAGACGCCGAGCAGGGCCGCGGCGGCGAGGTAGCCGTCGGGAGCAGGCTTGCCGTTCGCGACGTCGTGCGCGGTGACGACGGTGTCGGGGGAGGGGACGCCCGCCGCAGCCAGACGTGCGGCCGCCAGCGCCGGGCTCGCGGACGTGACCAGGGCGACGCGCTCGCGGGGGAGTGAGGCGAGGAACGCCGTCGCGCCGGGGATCTCGACGGTGCCCTCGGTGTGCTCGAGCTCGTACGCGTCGAGCTCCGCGACGATCGCGTCGACGTCGCTGCCGGCCGGAGCGAAGCGGCGGACGCTGTCGGCGGCGCGGACACCGTGAACGGCGCCGAGCACCGCGTCGTAATCGAGAGCGAAGCGCTCGGCGAAGGCGCCCCAGATGGTCTCCACGACGGCCGTCGAGTCGACGAGCGTCCCGTCCATGTCGAAGAGGGCGGCGCGGGCTCGGAGGAGGTGGGGCATGCGTCCATCCTGGCGGTCGGCGGCCTCCGGTGCCTGCCGGTGCGGACAGCGCTCGGACAGCGCGCGATCAGCCCGCCCTCAGGCCACGCATCGTGTCGCGGCGCTACGGTGGTCCGAGATCGCGGGCAGACGCCCGGAGGGGAGTGGAGGACGCCATGACGGACGACAACGGAACCGGCACGGACCAGGGCGCGAGCACGGGCGGCGAGGCCTCCGGACCCCGCGCCGGGTGGTACCCGGACCCGGCGGGCTCGTCCCGTCAGCGCTGGTGGGACGGGACCGGCTGGACGGAGTCGCTCCGCGACGCGCCGGCGGCCACTCCCACCGCCCCGGCCGAGAGCGGGTCGGCGCAGGCCGCCGCGACTCCCGTTCCGCCGACCGCACCGACTCCGCCCTCGCCGCCCGCCGAGCGTCCCGCCTACGGGGAGACGTCGAGCGGAGCGGCGACGAGCTACGGGCAGTCGGCCTCGGGTCGGTATCCGCAGCAGCCGTCGTCCGCCGACCCGCAGCAGAGCTACGGGCAGCAGGGCTACGGCCAGCAGGGCGCCGGTCAGCAGCCGCAGCCGCAGCAGCCCTCCGGCCAGCAGCAGCCGCAGCAGGGCTACGGCCAGCAGGCTCCCCAGCAGTACGGCCAGCAGGGGTACGGCCAGCAGCCCTACGGCCAGCAGCCGCAGCAGCCCTACAACCAGCAGCAGCCGCAGTACCCGGCCTACTCCGCGGCTCCCGGAGCACCCGTGCAGCAGCGTGACACGAGCATCGTCACGTCCACCCCGTGGATCTGGGTGGTGGTCCTCCTGCCGCTGCTCTCGGCGCTGTCGATCTTCCTCCTCCCGCCGAGCGCGATCGTCGACTCGTCGATGGCCTCGACCTACGGGCCGAGCTCCTCGATGGGGATGTCGACGGCCTACCTCGTCGGCCTCGGCGTGCTCCAGGTCGTCGGCTTCCTGATCTACGCGGCGGAGGTCGTCTTCGCCTTCCTCGACTGGCGCCAGCTGAAGCGAGCCGGCCTGCAGCGTCCGTTCCACTGGGCGTGGGCCTTCCTCGCCGCTCCCTACGTCTACGTGATCGGCCGCAGCGTGGTCGTGAAGCGCGTGACCGGCGGCGGCCTCCTCCCGCTCTGGGTCTTCCTCGGCGTCGTGGTCGTGTCGTTCCTCATCGCGATCGGCTGGACGGTGTCGCTCTTCTCCCAGATGACGCAGGCCTTCGCTCCCGCGGGCTTCTGAACCCGTGCGCGCCGCCGATCTCGTCCTGACCGGCGGCGCCGTCTTCACCGCCGACGCCGTGCGCTCCCGAGCGCACGGCGTCGCTGTCGTCGGAGGGCGGATCGTCGCGGTCGGCGCCGACGCCTCCGACCTGATCGGGCCGCGCACCGAGGTGGTCGACCTCGAGGGCCGGATGCTCGTCCCCGGCTTCCAGGACGCCCACGTGCACCCGGTCTGGGGCGGCGCCGCGCTGCTGCGCTGCTGGCTCGGAGCGGGTGGATCGCCCGCCGAGCACCTGGCGACGGTCGCCGGGTACGCGGCTCGGGAGAGCGGAGCGGAGTGGATCCTCGGCGGCGGCTGGAACCTGCCCGACTTCCCCGGAGGAACCCCGACCGCCCGCGAGCTCGACACGGTCGTCCCTGACCGGCCCGCCTTCCTCACCAACGCCGACGGGCACGGCGCCTGGGTCAACTCCGCCGCACTGCGCCTCGCGGGGATCGACCGCACGACGCCGGACCCCGCCGACGGCCGCATCGAGCGCCTGGCCGACGGCACCCCCTCCGGCACCCTGCACGAGGGGGCGATGGACGCGGTCCGCCGCCATCTCCCGCCCGCCAGCGCGGACGAGCTCCACCGCGCGCTGCTCCTCGGGCAGGAGACCCTGCACTCGTTCGGAGTGACGGCGTGGCAGGACGCGATCATCGGCTCCTACGGCGATGTGGGCGACCCCGGTCCGGTGTACCGCCGCGCGGCGCTGAGCGGCGAGCTGACCGGGCGCGTCCGCGGTGCGCTGTGGTGGGACCGGGGCCGCGGCGTCGAGCAGATCCCGGAGCTCGTCGAGCGGCGCGCGGCGCTCGCCGCCGACCGCTTCGCGCCGACGACCGTCAAGATCATGCAGGACGGGGTCGCCGAGAACTTCACGGCGGCGATGCTCGAGCCCTACCTCGACGGGCACGGCGGCCACGGTCACGGCGACGGCCTCTCGATGGTCGACCCGCGCCTCCTGAGCGAGGCCGTGCCGCTCCTGGACGCGGCCGGGTTCCAGGTGCACTTCCACGCGATCGGCGATCGCGCCGTGCGCGAGTGCCTGGACGCCGTCGAGCGGGCGATCGAGGCGAACGGGCGCCGCGGCAACCGCCACCACCTCGCCCACCTGCAGGTCGTGCATCCGGACGACCTGCCGCGCTTCCGTGCGCTCGACGTCGCGGCCAACCTGCAGATGCTGTGGGCCTCGCTGGAGCCGCAGATGGTGGAGTTGACGCTGCCGTTCCTCGGTGAGCGGCGCGGCTCGTGGCAGTACCCGTTCGGCGACCTGCTCCGCTCGGGCGCGGTGCTCGCCGCGGGGAGCGACTGGCCGGTGTCGACGCCCGACCCGCTCGCCGCGATCCACGTCGCGGTGAACCGGCTCTCGGCGCCGTCCGAGCGCGAGCCGGGGTGGAGCGAGGAGGTGTTCCTCCCGGGGCAGCGCCTCGACCTCGCCACCGCCCTCTCCGCCTCCACGGCCGGCTCGGCGTGGGTGAACGGCCTGGAGGGCGAGTCGGGCTCGATCGCCGTGGGACTCGCGGCGGACTTCGCCCTGCTGGACCGGGACCCCTTCGCCGGCGACCCCCGGGCGATCGGGGACACCCGGGTGCTGGGCACCTGGATCGGCGGCGAGCGCGTCCACACCGCAGCGGACGCGCCCGCCTGATCCGGGTCGTTCAGGAGGCGGCGCTCAGCAGGTGATCGCTCCGCCGATGATCCCCGCGAGCAGCCCGCCGGTCGCGGAGGCGATCGCGCCGGGACCGGAGATCGCACCGATCACCTCGCCGGTCGCGGCACCGCTGACGCCGCTCCCGGCGACGCAGTGGCCCCATTCGGGCGAGCTCCAGTCGCTGTTCAGGTGCAGGCCGCCCACCGCCGAGCGGGACGCCGAGTCCGGGGCGAAGTGGAAGGTGAGCGTGTCGGAGTCGTCGATCGACCAGTGGCCCGACACGGTGCGGCCGCGTCCGACGTCGATCCTCTCCGGGAGTGCGTCGGACGTCTCGGCGCCGTCCGTGAAGCCGACCCCGCCGCCCGCCAGCTCGACGATCCGCGTGTCGTCGGTGACGTCGAAGGTCACCGTCGACGCCGATCCGCCCCGTGCCTCGAGGTGCACCCGGCTGCTCGTCTCCTGCCTCGCCGGCTCGGCGTGCGCGGCCTGCGCTGTGAACAGCGGCACCGCCAGCAGAGCGGCCGCCGCCGCGACCAGTGCCGTGCTCGTCCTCTGTCGTTCCATCGTCGTTCCCTCCCTCGGATTCCGATCCAGGAGGGAGGGCTCAGCGCCGCCGGTCGACGAGGGCGAGGACGACGGACGCCACCGCTGCCGCGACGGCGGCGGTGACCACGACGTCCCACGGATCCTCAGCGCCCACCGCGGTCGCGACGAGGTGCCCGGCCAGGACGCCGACGAACAGAGCCGGCAGCATCAGCCAGATGCGCCGTCTGCGTCGTGCCGCCGTACCGGCCTGTTCCCTGTCGCTCATGCTCGCCCTCCTGGATTCACCATAAAGGTATGGAGTACCAGGCGGTCGCGACGCGCGTCGAGGAGGTGGCGCGATCCGTCAGGCCTCGCTGCGCTGGATGAGGCGGGAGAGGACGATCGCGGAGCGCGTGTGGTCGACGTTGGGCGCGATGCGGACCTTCTCGAGGGCGAGCTCGAGGCTGGGGATGTCGCGCGAGCGGATGTGGACGATCGCGTCGGCGGAGCCGGTGACCGTGCCCGCGTCGACGACCTCGGGGACCGCGGAGAGGATGCGGCGGAGCTCGTCCGGAGCGACGGTGCCGCGGCAGAAGAGCTCGACGTAGGCCTCGGTGGCCATGCCGTCGACCGCGGGGTCGACCTTGATCGTGAAGCCGCGGATCACGCCGTCGGCCACGAGGCGGTCGACGCGGCGCTTCACCGCGGAGGCGGAGAGCCCGACCACGCCGCCGATGTCGCCGTAGCCCGCGCGGGAGTTCTGGCGCAGCAGATCGAGGATCTTCCGATCGATGTTGTCCATGCTCCGAGGATAGGCGCGGCCGGAGCGGCGCCTGGACGGCAGCAGAGTGCCACTGGAGATTCGTGACGCCCGGCTATATAGTTGCTCTCGGTCAATAGTTGATCGCAGTCAACTAGAACCGCCGCCGTGCTGAAGAGGAGCCCATGTCACACCCCGAACACCGCGCCGCATCGCGCGGAACCACCGCGCCGCACGCCCCCGCCGGGCCGGACGGCGCCATGTCGCACCGCCAGGTGCTCGAATCGCTCAGCGGCCTGCTGCTGGGCATGTTCGTCTCGATCCTCGCGGGCACGGTCGTGTCGACCTCGCTGCCCCGGATCATCTCCGACCTCAAGGGCGACCAGAACGCCTACACCTGGGTCGTCACCGCGACCCTGCTCGCGACCACGGTCTCCACTCCGCTCTGGGGCAAGTTCGCCGACCTGTTCAACCGCAAGCTGCTGATCCAGCTCGCCCTCGGCCTGTTCGTCATCGGCTCCGCTCTGGCCGGCTTCTCGCAGGACACGAACATGCTGATCGTCTTCCGCGTGTTCCAGGGCCTGGGCGCCGGCGGACTCGCCGCGCTGAGCCAGATCATCATGGCCGACATCATCAGCCCCCGTGAGCGCGGCAAGTACGCCGGCCTCTTCGGCGGCGTGATGGCGATCGGCACCGTCGGCGGCCCGCTCCTGGGCGGCGTCGTGACCGACGCGTTCGGCTGGCGCTGGAACTTCTTCATCGCGATGCCCGTCGCGATCGTCGCGATCGTCCTCCTCCAGATGACCCTCCGCCTCCCCGCGCACCCGAAGCGCAAGGTGCGGATCGACTACCTCGGCGCCGTGCTCATCGCGGGCGGTGTCTCGCTCCTGCTGATCTGGGTCTCCCTCGCCGGCAAGAACTTCGACTGGGCCTCGTGGGAGACCGCGGTCATGGTCGGCGGTGCCGTCGTGCTGCTGATCGCCGCCGTGATCACCGAGCTCACCGTGGCCGAGCCGATCATCCCGATGGGGATGTTCAAGAACCGCACCTTCAGCCTCGCCGTCGTGGCGAGCATCTCGGTCGGCGTCTCGATGTTCGGCGTCGCCGTCTTCCTCGCGCAGTACATGCAGCTGGCCCGCGGAGCCACGCCGACCCAGTCGGGCCTGCTCACCATCCCGATGATGGCCGGCCTGCTGATCGCGTCGACGATCTTCGGCGGGATCATCTCGCGCACCGGCAAGTGGAAGGCGATCATGATCAGCGGCGGCGTGCTCGCCGTGATCGGCACCTCCCTCCTCAGCACCCTCCGCTACGACACGGACCTGGTCCTCGTCGGGATCTACATGGCCGTCCTCGGTGCCGGCCTGGGCATGCTGATGCAGAACCTCGTCCTGGTGGTGCAGAACTCGATCGAGGTGAAGAACCTCGGCGTCGCGACCAGCGCGGTCACGTTCTTCCGCAGCCTCGGCGGCACCGTCGGAGTCTCGGTCCTGGGCTCGATGCTCGGCACCGTGATCGCCGACCGCATCAAGACCGGCATCGCGGGGCTCGCTCCCGCCGACCAGGCTCTCGCCGCGCAGGCGCTGGGCAGCGGCACGATCCCGCAGCCGGCGACCCTGCCCGACGCCGTGCGCGTCGTGGTCGAGAGCGCCTACGGGATCGGCGTGGGCGACGTGTTCCTCTACAGCATCCCGCTCGCCGTGGTCACGCTGATCGCCGTCGTCCTCCTGCCGAACGTGAGCCTCGGCTCGAAGAACGCGGTGCAGCTCAAGGCGGAGCCGACCACTCCGCTGCAGGCCGCGGAGGACGCCCTCATCGCCGCCTCGGACGGCCAGGCGGCGCTCCGCCCCGTCGGCCAGGCCCGGCGGACGGACGACGCGACGCACGCCCGGGAGGGTCGCGAGGCCACTCCCGTCGGACACGGCCGCCACGCCGACGAGGAGCGGCAGGAGGAGCCGGTCGGGCACGCCCGGCACGCCGCTCCCACCGGCTCCGTCGACGTGATCGAGCGCTCCTGATGCCCGCCGCCGCGCCCTCGGCCGAGGCGCTGCACGAGGTCGAGGAGCAGATCACCGTGCTCGCCGTCCAGGTGCGCCTCGCCGTCCGGGACGCGGCGGCGTCGATCGACCCGGCGCTGCCGCCCTTCGGACTGCGGCTGCTGCGGATCCTCGAGCGCTGCGGTCCGGTCCACTCCGGCGCCGCGGCGGAGCGGCTCGGGGTCGACCGCAGCGCGATCAGCCGCCAGGCCCGCCAGCTCGCCGAGCTGGGCCTGGTCGAGATGACCTCCGATCCCGCCGACGGCCGAGCGCGGTTCCTCTCGCTCAGCGCGGCCGGATGCGAGCGGATGCGCGACCTCGGCGGCCGTCAGCGGCAGCGGATGCAGGAGGCGCTGAGCGCCTGGCCCGAGGAGGACCTGCGTGCGTTCGCGGGATACCTGGAGCGGCTGACCGCGGCGGAGTGAGCCGCGTGATCTGGACGAGTGGCGCGGACCGACGGGGTCCGCGCCACTTCTGCGTGCGGGCCGCCGGACGCGGCGCGGGCGCGCTGACCGCGTGCCGTCTCGCGCCACCCGATGCCGACGGCGTCGTGGCCGTTCTACATTTCCTGAGATGTTCTCACTCAGGAGGCGATGACCCTGTTCTCTTTCGACCGCGCAGCAGCGGCGGAGCTGGTCCGCGCCTCGGACGAGGCGGCGGAGGCGCTTGCCTCCCAGGGGCTGCTGAGGTCCGTCGCTGCCGAGTACGCGCTGGGCGAGTTCCGCGGCGCGTACGCCGAGCTGTTCCGCCGAGTCTGCGTCTGCGACAGGGAGAACCGCGGTCGGCTGAGCGCCGAGCTGCACGAGCTCGCCGACACGGTTCGGCTCGTGGCGAGGAAGGCCGAGGAGGAGCGTCGGCGCCGGGAGGAGTACGCGGCCTGGGAGCGGCGGGCGGACGAGCGCGAGCAGCAGCGCCGCCTCGATCCGGTCGCGGCCCTCGCGGCGGGAGTCGAGGAGGTCGTCGACCGGCCGCCGTCCGATCGGCCGGTCGTGCCTCCGCCGATCCGTGCGCTGTTCTCCCCCCGGTCGGTGCCCCGCACGTCCCCGGGCGGCCCCGCCGCGGGAGGCACGACCTCCGCCGACCCCGAGCGCCTCGACGTCTTCGTCTCGCAGACCCGGCAGGCGGACGAGGCGATGCGCTCCCGGCTCCAGGATCTGATGGCCGCCTGGGGAGCCTTCGGCAACCGCTGCTCGTGGGCGCCGGTCGAGTCCTTCTCGGTGCTCCGGGGCTTCCGCGAGCTGCTGTCGATCGGTGCGGCCGACGCGACCTGGGTCGAGCAGATCTCCCTGGCCTTCACCGCCGCGGGTGGAGCGGCGCTCTCCGTTCCCGTCCTCGACGCCGTCGGCACCCTGGCGCGGCCCCGGGGCGGCCGGAGCCTGCTCGACTCCCTCGCGGCGCTCTCGTCCGACGATCTCGCGACACTCCTGGCGGCGTCGCCCGACCTCGCGGCGCGCCTCGGGCGACTGGCTCCGACCCTCGTGAACGACTGGTGGCGGAGCCTCGACTCCACGGACGGCGCGCGCTTCTCGCCGCAGCAGGAGGCGCTGGTCGCCGGTCTGCCCGGGGTGATCGGGAATCTGGAGGGTGTTCCCTACCGCGCCCGGGTGAGGGCGAACGAGAGGGCGCTGAGGGCGCGGATCGCGGCGCTGAGGAGCGAGGCGGCGGGCCTGCGCGGGAAGGCGGGCGACGGGGAGCGACTCGCGGCGGTGGAGTCGCAGCTGGTGGCGCTGAGGGACGTGCGGGCATCGCTCCGGCGCGGTCTCGGTCAGGACCCGCGCTTCCTCGTCTCCCTGACCGCCGACGAGCCTCCGCTCGCCGCCGTCTCGATCGGCGATCCCGACACCGCCACGAACGTCACCTACGCCGTCCCCGGGATGGGACAGACGACGGAGAGCATGACCCGATGGACGAAGGCGTCGCAGAATCTGCAGTCGCTCCTCCCGCCCGGCAGCGCCGTCGTCTCCTGGATCGGCTACGAGACCCCGCCGATGGCGCGGCTCGGCGGGAACGGCATGGACGTCCTCACCTCGAACCAGGCGGTCGCCGGCGGCGCCGCACTCGCCTCGGCTGTCCAGGGGCTCTCCGCGGTCCGGGGCGACGACCTGCCGAAGCCGAACGTCGTCGCACACTCCTACGGCAGCACCGTCATGGCCGTCGCCGCCTCGCGCTCGGACGTCGAGCTCGGGGTCGTCGTGACGCTGGGCTCGGCCGGCCTCCCGGACAGCGTCGACGAGGCGAGCGACCTGCACGCGGAATCCGTCTTCGCGGGGCAGGCGCGGGACAAGTACCTCGGCGAGACCGAGAGCGGCGACGAGGCCGCGTGGATGGGCCGCGCCTTCAGCTGGAACCACCACACGGATCCCGCTGACGAGGACTTCGGCGCGCGCGTCTTCGGTGTGGAGACCGGAGGCGACGCCGGGAGGATCGTGACGGATCACGCTGCACTGAAGAGTGACGACGGCGATCTCGCGGGGTATCTCGACAAGAACACCGAGTCCCTGCAGAACGCGGCGTGGGCCGTCTCCCGGCGACTCGACCGGCTGACCGAGAACCGGCCGCTCGGACCGACCGCCTTCCAGAAGGCGGTCGTGGGAGCCTCCCATGGCGGGTAGAGGCTCTCCTCAGCGGACGGGCGTCACGCTGACGGTCGCGGCTCTGCTGGTGATGTCGATGACCGCATGTGCAACGGAGAAGGAGGCGAGACCGGTGAGCACGATGAGTCCTCGGGAGGGTCGTGACCGGGTGGTGGGGTTCGTGCGGGACTCCGCGGGGCGGCTCGATGTGGAGGGGTGGTGGCCGCGGAGTGGCGCGGCCAGGCCCGATGTGTGCGGCCCCGGCGACCGGGTGAGCGGTGCGAGCTACAGCTACGACTGGTGGGCCCCGGCGGGCACCGATGTCGAGGGGGATGCGAGGAGGGTCGCGGACTACTGGGAGTCGCTGGGGATGACGGTGAGAGTGACCGATTCGACTCCGCGCCCGACGGTCTACGGGCAGGGCGGACCGGTGCTCCGGGCGAGCTTCGTCACCGGCGCTGTCGAGGAGATGTACATGATCGGGGCGGAGATGCCGTGCGCGCCCGGCGATTTCGAATCACTCCTCCTCGAGGACGAGGCTCAGCGCGCGGCGGGCGCGGTCCTTCCGGGTGATGAAGGGGTCGTCCCGAAGCCGGATCCGTGGGACCTCCCACTCCCCTCCGATCCGTCGGGTTCCGGCTCGGAGGGATGAGCCGCCCCGTCCACCGCGTCCGGATCGGAGATGCCGACGTCGCTTCCGTTGCCGGGGGAGGGGTCGGCCTCAGCGCGGTGCGCCCACCAGCTGCGCGACGTGCACGACGAAGGCGCGGCGGCGGTCGCGCGTCTCCTCCCCGCCCCGGGAGGCGAAGGGGGTGAGGTGCCAGATCTCGCAGAGGCCGAGGAGGGCGATGAAGAGGTCGTCGGCGGACCAGCTCGCGTCGACGACGCCGGTGCGCTGCCACTCGAGGACCCGGGCCTCGGGGGCGGGGACCCCGCCGAGCTGCTCGCCGGCCTCCTCCCAGACGCCGGCTCCCTCCAGGCGCGCCCACGTGAGCAGGCGCAGGAACTCCGGGTGCTCCCACACATGGTCGAACATGCGGCCCGCGAGGTCGGGGAGGTCCGCCGCCTCGGCGAGGAGCGTCTCGTCGAGAGCGCCGAGCGCCTCGACGACGGTCGCGACGAACAGGCCGCGCTTGCCGCCGTAGTAGGCGTAGAGCCGCTCCTTGTTCAGACCCGCCGCCGCGGCCACACGGTCGACCCGGGCGCCCGCGAAGCCGTGGGCGGCGAACTCGACGGAGGCGGCGCGGAGGATCCGCTCGCGTGCGGGCAGCGCCGCATCGGATGTCGGCTCCATGGTTCACCTCCAGGCGCTCGAACGATACACTCTTCTTCGCCCAACCAACTGGTTGGGGTGGTTCGGCCCAGATGACGCGGCTCGGATCCGGACCCGCCGGTCCCGCTCCGCTCCGTGTGAAAGGCCGCCATGCCCTCCCCGTCCGCTCCCTCCTCCGCCCGCCGCTGGTGGGTGCTCGTGATCCTCGCGCTCACGCAGCTCGTCGTCGTGCTCGACGGCACCATCGTCACGATCGCCCTCCCCGCCGCGCAGGCCTATCTCGGCCTCACCGACGTCGAGCGCCAGTGGGTCGTCACCGCCTACGCCCTCGCGTTCGGCGCGCTCCTGCTCCTGGGCGGCCGCATCGCCGACTACACCGGCCGCAAGCGCACCTACCTGATCGGCATGATCGGCTTCGGCGCCGCCTCCGCCTGGGGCGGCCTCGCCACCTCGGGCACCGAGCTGATCGCCGCCCGCGGGCTGCAGGGCGCCTTCGCCGCGCTGCTCGCCCCGGCCGCTCTGGCCCTCCTCACCGTCTCCTTCCCCTCCGGCCGCGAGCGGGGCACGGCCTTCGCCGTCTTCGGAGCGGTCGCCGGAGCGGGCGCCGCCGTCGGCCTCGTGCTGGGCGGGCTGCTCACCGAGTTCGCCGATTGGCGCTGGTGCCTCCTCGTCAACGTCCCCGTCGTCGTGGTCGGCGCGATCGCCGGCCAGCTGCTCGTCACCGAGAGCCGCGCGGAGGGGCGCAACCGCTTCGACGTCGCCGGGACGATCACCGTCGCGCTCGGGCTCGCGAGCGTCGTCTACGGCTTCACCCTCGCCGAGCAGGGCTGGCTCCGCGTCGACACCCTCGGCTTCCTCCTCGTCGGCGTGCTGCTGCTGGCCCTCTTCGTGCGGATCCAGGCCCGCTCCGACCACCCGTCGCTGCCGCTGCGCATCGTCGCCGACCGCGTCCGCGGCGGAGCCTTCCTGGTCCAGGCGATCGTCGGCAGCGTGATGATCGGCTCCACCCTCTACCTGACCCTGCACCTGCAGCTGGTCCTGGGCCTGCCGCCGCTCGAGGCGGGCCTGGCCAATCTGCCGATGACGGTGACGATCATGATCGTCGCCGGAGTCGCCGCCAAGCTGCTGCCGCGCATCGGCCCGCGCGTGCTGATGATCGTCGGCCCGCTGATCGCGGCGGCCGGGCTCCTCTACCTGAGCCGCATCACCCCCGACGGCGGCTACCTCCTCGAGGTGCTGCCCGCGCTGATCCTCCTGGGCATCGGCATGGCGATGGTCTTCGTGCCGCTGCAGAATCTCGCGCTCACCGGAGTCGCGGCCCACGACGCCGGTGCCGCCGGAGCGACCGCGAACGCCGCCATGCAGATCGGCGGCTCGATCGGGCTGTCGATCTTCACGACCCTCTACGCGGGAGTCGCGGGTGAGCAGCAGTCGCCGGTCGCCTTCGTCGACGGCTACTCCGCGGTCTTCGTCGCGGCCGCGATCGGGCTGGTCGTCGCCTCCGTCGTCGCCGTCGCGATGATCCGGGTGAAGAAGGAGGAGTTCCTCGCCCATGCTCCGAAGGAGGCCGTCGCCCACCTGGGCTGATCCCGGCCTAGGCTCGGAAGCGCTATGCAGCCACTGACCGAGACCGAGATCCGCGAGTCCTTCGTCAACGCCTCCCGCAAGGAGGTCGCCGATCTCGCGCTGCCGAAGGACTTCGACGCGCTGGACTGGTCGGTCATCGACCACCTCGGCTGGCGCGACCGGAGGATGGGCCGCCGCGCCTACGTCGTCGTGCCGCTGGAGGAGCGCCTCGTCGGGGTCCTGCTCACCCAGGCCGACGCCCTGCCGCGCTCGCGGGCGCAGTGCTCGTGGTGCCGCGACGTGCAGCTCCCGAACGACGTCGTCTTCTTCGGGGCGCGGAAGGCCGGAGCGGCCGGGCGGGCGGGGGACTCGCTCGGCACGCTCGTCTGCTCCCGCTTCGAGTGCTCGGTGAATGTGCGGCGGCGCCCGTCGGTGGCCTACATCGGGTTCGACCTCGAGGCGGCGCGGGCGCAGCGGATCGCGACTCTGCGGGCGCGCACCGAGGGCTTCGCGCGCGAGGTGCTCGGCGAGGCGTGACCGCGCTCAGCGGCGCGTGGACGCGCGCACGTGCATCCGCTCGCCCTGGCGGCCGAAGAGGCTGAGGAACTCGACCTGCTGCTCGTCGGCGCGGCCGAACCAGTGCGGCACCCGGGTGTCGAACTCGGCGGCCTCGCCGGCCGGCAGCACCAGATCGTGCTCGCCGAGCCGCAGGCGGAGCCGCCCGCTCAGCACGTAGAGCCACTCGAAGCCCTCGTGCGCGCGCTGCTCCGCCGGCTCCGTCACCGGCCCGGCCGGGAGCGTGTGCTTGAACGCCTGGAGCGCGCCCGCGTCGCGGCTGAGCGGCTGGATGAGCATGCCGTTCCGGCGCACCGGCCGCCCGTGCACGCGGGGATCCTCCGGCGCGGCGCCGACGAGCTCGTCGAGCGGCGCCCCGAGGGCGCGGGCGATCGGGAGGAGCAGCTCCAGCGTCGCGCGGCGGCCGCCGCTCTCGAGGCGCGAGAGAGTGCTCGCCGAGATGCCGGTCTCGGCCGCGAGGGACGCGAGCGTGCGGTCGCGGCGGGTGCGCAGGCGCCGGAGCCGTGGCCCGACGGCGGCGACGATCTCGTCGTCGGACGGGGCGGGCGGGGTCTCGGGCACGACGCCATCCTGGCACGGGCGGTCGCGCCGCATGCCGGGACGGCACGGATCCTCGCGGCCCGCCCCGGGGCGGCGGACCATCGACCCATGACCTCCACCGACGCCCCCACCGGCCCGTCCGTCCCCGCCCCCGCCGACGTCCTGATCCTCGGCGCCTCCTTCGCCGGCCTCGCCGCTGCCACCGCCCTCGGCCGCAGTCTCCGCGACGTCCTCGTCGTCGACGGCGGACCTCCACGCAACGCACCCTCGCCCGGTGCCCACAACGTGCTGACCCGCGACGGCGTCCCGCCCACGGAGCTGGTGCGCCTGGCGCGCGCCGAGGCCGAGGGCTACGGGGCCCGGGTGATCGAGGGCGAGGCGATCCGCGCCTCCGCGGGACCCGAGGGCGTGACCGCGACCCTCGCCGACGGCACGGTCCTCCGCGCGCGCCGCCTCCTGCTCGCGACCGGCGTCCGCGACCTGCTGCCGGAGATCCCCGGGCTCGGCGCCCGCTGGGGACGGGACGTCCTGCACTGCCCCTACTGCCACGGCTTCGAGGTGCGCGGCCGGCGGATCGGCGTGCTCGGCAGCTCGTTCGCCGGGCACCAGGCGCAGATGTTCCGACAGCTCAGCGACCGGACGTCGATCCTGCTCCACGGCGCACCGGCGCCCGCCGGCGACGAGGCGGCGGCGCTGGCCGCCCGCGGGATCGCTCTCGTGCCGGGTCGCGTCGAGAAGGTCCTCGTCGAGGACGACCGCCTGGTCGGCGTGGTGATCGACGGTCGGCGGCACGAGCTCGACGCGCTCGTCGTCGGCCCGCGGGTCGAGGGGCGGCTCCCCGAGGGGCTCGGCCTCGAGCTCGCCGACCACCCGTCGGGAGTCGCGCGGCACCTCGCCGTCGATCCGATGGGCCGGACCGGCGTCGCCGGGGTCTTCGCCGCGGGCTCGCTGGTCGAGCCGATGGCTCAGGTCGTCGCCTCGTCCACCGACGGGCTGCGCGTGGGCGCGGCGATCAACCACGACCTGATCGAGGAGGAGATCGCCGACGCGCTGCAGGCCGCCTGACGCGCGCTCAGCGGCGGCGGTACTCCAGTTCCGGGCGGCCGGGGGAGCCGTAGCGGGGCGCGCGGTCCGCCACTCCGGAGTCGGCGAGGTGCTCGAGGTAGCGGCGGGCCGTCACCCGCGAGATGTCGAGGCGGGTGGCGAGCTCGGCCGCCGAGAGGCCGACGGGGCCCAGCAGCGCGGTGACGGCCTCGAGGGTCTGGGCCGAGAGCCCCTTGGCCAGACCCGGGGCGTTGGAGGTGCGGAGCGCCGCGAAGGCCCCGTCCACCTCGTGCTGGCTGGCGACGTCGGCGCCGTGCATCCGCTCGCGGTACGACCGGTAGCTGGCGAGCTTGGCGGCGAACGCGCTGAAGACGAACGGCTTGATCAGGTACTGCACGATGCCGGCGGCGACGGAGGCGCGCACGTTCGCGGCGTCGCGGACGGCGGTGATCGCGATGACGTCGACGTCCAGGCCCGCCGCCCGGACGGCCCGGCAGAGGTCGAGGCCGCCCATGTCCGGCAGGTTCATGTCGAGCAGGATCAGCGCGATGCCCGGGTCCGCGCGCAGGGCCCGGATCGCCTCCGCGCCGCTGCCGGCGACCGCGGCCACCTCGAAGCCGTCGACCCGCCGGACGTAGTCTGCGTGGGCGCTCGCGGTCAGCGGCTCGTCCTCGACGACGAGCACCCGGATCACGACGCCACCCGCGCGGGCAGCGGCAGCTGCACCGTGAACACCGCGCCGACGTGGCGCGAGACCTCGATCGAGCCGCCGAGCCGCTCCACCACCTGCTGCACCAGCGCCAGGCCGATGCCGCGGCCGAAGCCGTCCGACTCCTTCGTCGAGTAGCCGCGCGCGAAGACGTCGGCGGCGCTCGCGACTCCGGGGCCGCTGTCCGACACCTGCACCACCAGCTCGCCCTCCGCGAGGCCGAGGTAGACCTCCACCCACGGCTCGCGGTCCGGAGCGGAGGAGGCGGCCGCGTCGAGGGCGTTGTCGATCAGGTTGCCCAGCACCGTCACGAGGTCCCCGGGCTCCAGCCCCTGCGTGCCGGGCTCGAGGTGCGTCTCGAAGTGCAGCTCGACGCCGCGCTCGCGGGCCTGTGCGGCCTTGCCCAGCAGCAGGGCGGCGATCACCGGCTCCTGCACGGAGCCGAGGACCCGGTCGGCCAGGCGCTGGCTGAGGTTCAGCTCGCCGGCGGCGAACGCGAGCGCCTCGTCGGGCCGGCCGAGCTCGATCAGCGACGCGATGGTGTGCAGGCGGTTCGAGAACTCGTGGGTCTGCGAGCGCAGCGCGTCCGAGAGGGTGCGCAGCGACTCCAGCTCGCCGCTCACCCGCTGCAGCTCGGTGCGGTCCCGGAGCGTGACGACCGTGCCCAGGGGGCGGGCGCCGGGGGAGGCGGCGGGCCGCTCGTTCACCACGAGGATCCGCTCGCGAGCCACGACCAGGCGGTCCGAGACGGGCTCGTCGTCCTGCAGCAGCTCGCGCAGGGCGACGGGGAGGTCGAGCTCGGCGACCGGCACCGGCGTCCGCACGCCCTCGAGCCCGAGCAGCTCCAGCGCGTGGTCGTTGGCGAGCACCAGTCGGCCGCGGTCGTCGACCAGCAGCAGCCCCTCCCGCACCGAGTGCAGGACGGACTCGTAGTAGGCGAAGACCTGGCTCATCTGCTCCGGGCCCCGCCCGCCTGTGACCCGCCTCAGGTAGCGGGCGAGGAGCCACGAGCCGAGCGCGCCGAGCGCGACCGCCCCGAGCGCGCCCCACGCGACGACCTGCACGCGGGCGGCGAAGGAGGCGTCCACGGCCGAGAGCGTGACGCCCGCCGACACGAGCGCGACGACCGCGCCGTCGGCGTCCTCGATCGGCGCGACGGCGCGGACGGAGGGCCCGAGCGTGCCGGTGTACGTCTCGGTGAAGGTCCGCCCCTCCAGCGCGGGCTCGATCGTGCCCTGGAACGGCAGGCCGATCCGGTCGCGGTCGCGGTGGGTGTACCGGGTGCGGTCGGGGGCCATGATCGTGAGGAAGTCGACGCCGGTGTCCCGCATGACCTCCTCGGCGTACGGCTGCAGGCTCGCGGAGGGATCCGCACCGGCCGTCGACTCGAGGACGAACGGATTGTCGGCCACCGTCCGCGCCACGACAAGGCTCCGCTGGGCGGCCTCGTCGCCCGCCCGGCTCCGCGCGTCGAGGGCCAGCACCGCGACGGCCGCCGCGGCTATCAGCAGGATGCTCAGCAGCTGCACGGCGAACAGGCGCGCGGCGATGCTGCCGCGCGGTCCGCGTGCGCTCGGCGTCCTGACCATGCCACTCCCTCGTGAGCGAGCGCTCGGGGCGCCCCGCCGTGAACAGTATGAACGCAACCGTGCCGGGCTCCGGAGGCGGGGCCACCATCGTCCTACCCCCTCACCTCGACGAAGAGAAGGACACCCCCATGGCGAAGACGCCTCAGACGCCGTCCGACCGGCTGATCCCCGCGGTCACCCCTCCGAAGACCCGGCGGCGCATCGACCGGAACCACTGGCTCTACATCGCCGTCATCATCGCCGTGGTCGCCGGCGTCGTGGTCGGACTCGTCGCTCCCGCCTTCGCGGCGACGCTCGAGCCCGTCGGCAAGGCCTTCGTCGGACTGATCAAGATGATGATCGCGCCGATCATCTTCTGCACCATCGTCATCGGCATCGGCTCCATCGCGAAGGCCGCCACGGTCGGCAAGGTCGGCGGACTCGCGCTGGGCTACTTCATCGTGATGTCGACCTTCGCCCTGGCGATCGGCCTCGTCGTCGGCAACATCCTGCACCCGGGCGAGGGCCTCGACATCTCGAGCGCCACCTACGACACCAGCGACCTCAAGGCCGAGAGCACCAGCGACTTCGTCCTCGGGATCATCCCCGTCTCGCTGTTCTCCTCGCTCGTGGACGGCAGCATCCTGCAGACCCTCTTCGTCGCGCTGCTCGTCGGCTTCGCACTGCAGAAGATGGGCGCCAAGGGCCAGCCGATCCTCGGAGCGATCAAGCAGCTCCAGGTCCTGGTCTTCCGCATCCTCTCGATGGTGCTCTGGGTCGCCCCGATCGGCGCGTTCGGCGCCATCGCCGCGGTCGTCGGCAAGACCGGCTGGGGAGCGGTCGTCGCTCTCGCCACCCTGATGATCGGCTTCTACATCACCTGCGCGATCTTCGTGGTCGTCGTCCTCGGCCTGCTGCTGCGCCTGGTGACCGGCGTGAGCATCTTCTCGCTGATGAAGTACCTGGCCCGCGAGTACCTGCTCATCGTCGGCACCTCCTCCTCGGAGGCGGCGCTGCCCCGCCTGATCGCGAAGATGGAGCACCTCGGCGTCTCCAAGCCCGTCGTCGGCATCACCGTGCCCACCGGCTACTCCTTCAACCTCGACGGCACGGCGATCTACCTCACGATGGCGTCGCTGTTCATCGCCTCGGCCACCGGAGCGCCGATGTCGATCCCGGAGCAGATCGGCCTCCTCCTCTTCATGATGATCGCCTCGAAGGGCGCCGCGGGCGTCACCGGAGCGGGCCTGGCCACGCTGGCCGGCGGCCTCCAGTCCTTCCGTCCCGACCTGGTCAACGGCGTCGGCGTGATCGTCGGCATCGACCGCTTCATGTCCGAGGCCCGCGCGGTCACCAACTTCACCGGCAACGCGGTCGCCACCCTTCTCGTGGGCACCTGGACCAAGCAGATCGACATGGTGCAGGTCCGCGAGGTGCTCGGCGGGCGCTCGCCCTTCGACGAGACCACGCTCGGAGCGGACGAGCACGAGGCCCCCGCGTCGGGGACCTCGATCACCGAGGGGATCGCCTCGATCCAGGACTCCGACGAGGCGTCGCGGATGCGCGCGGAGATCGCGGCCAAGCGCTAGCCGATCCGATCGCGAAGGCCCCGCCTCCCGGAACCGATCCGGGAGGCGGGGCCTCCGTCGTGCGCGGGTCAGTGCCTCCGCACCCCGAGCAGAGGCAGGGTCACCGAGCAGAGCGGCCCGATCAGCACCGCGAAGAGGAGGGTGCCGAGGCCGGCGTCGCCGCCGAGGGCCCAGCCGATGAGCAGCACCGTGAGCTCGACGCCCGAGCGCGCCACCCAGATCGGCAGGCCCGTGCGGGTGTGCAGGCCCAGCATCAGTCCGTCGCGGGGCCCCGGACCGAGGTGGGCGCCGATGTAGATCCCGCTCGCGACCGCCAGCAGAACGAGACCGCCTGCGAAGAGCAGGCCGCGGGCCCACCACTCCTCCGGCGTCGCCAGCACACGCAGTCCGACGTCGATCATCGTGCCGACCACGAGCACGTTCAGCACGGTGCCGAGACCGGGCCGCTGTCGGAGGGGGATCCACAGCAGCAGGACGAGCAGGCCGATCACGTTCGTGAGCAGTCCGATCCCGAGCCCGGTCTGGTGCGCGACCCCCTGGGCGAAGACGGTCCACGGGTCCACGCCGATCGCCGCGCGGATCATCATCGCGTCGGCGAATCCGTAGAGGATCAGGCCCACCAGCAGGCGCGGCACGGGTCGGAGGCGCCACTGGCCCGCTGGGGGAGCGGCGGCGGCAACGGGAGCGGTGAGGGTCATGGACTCATCACAGCGCGACATTGGCCTTCTTCGCGCGGTCCAATCCGGCTACCTTGGACGCATGGCTGATGTCCACTTCGGCGCGCGCGCCCTGCAGACCCTCCTCGGCGACTGGCGCGAGCAGCGCGGCACGCGGCCCGCCTACCTCGCGCTGGCCGATCGGATCCGCCTCCTCGGGATCGACGGCCGCATCCCCGCGGGCAGCCGCCTGCCCGCCGAGCGCGAGCTCTCGGCCCGCCTCGGCGTCAGCCGCACGACCGTGGCCGCCGCGTACCGCGAGCTGCGCGACAGCGGCTACCTCGTCAGCGTGCGCGGCTCCGGCAGCGTCACCCGCCTGCCGGGAGCGGCCGTGCACGCGGTGCCCTCGCTCGCGCCGGACTTCCTCGACTTCACCAAGGCGGCCCTGCCCGCCGTCCCCGAGCTGGCCGAGGCCTACACCCGCGCGGCGCAGGCGGCCCCCGAGCACTTCGACTCCGGCTCCTACGACACGGTCGGTCTGCCGGTGCTGCGCCGCGCGATCGCCGAGCGCTACACCGCGCGGGGTCTGCGCACCGAGCCCGGCCAGATCATGGTGACCATCGGCGCGCAGCACGCGATCGCGCTCGTCGCCCGCACGCTGCTCGCGCGGGGTGACCGGGCGCTGATCGAGGCCCCGACCTACCCGCACGCCTACGAGGCCCTCCGGCTGGCCGGCGCGCGGCTCGTGCCGGTGAACGTCGACGGGGCGGACGGCTGGGACGGAGAGGGCCTGATCGCCGCGCTGCGCGGCACGAGCCCGAGCCTGGCCTACCTGATGCCCGACTTCCACAACCCGACGGGCCGCTCCATGGCCCCCGAGCTGCGGGAGCGGGCGATCGCCGCCGCGGCCCGGCAGGGCACGCTGATCATCGCCGACGAGACGACGGCCGAGCTCGATATCGACCGGCGGATGACGCCGCTGCCGTTCGCCGCCTATGGGCCCGAGGGGACGGTGCTCTCGATCGGCTCCGTCGGCAAGACACTGTGGGGCGGCATCCGGATCGGCTGGATCCGCGCCGAGCGGGCGGTGATCCGCAAGCTGGCGCTGGCGCGCTCGGCGAGCGACCTCGGCACGCCGATCCTGGAGCAGCTCCTGGTCGCGGACATGCTCGGCCGTATGGACGGCGTGCTGGAGCTGCGGCGCTCGCAGCTGCGCGCCGGCCGCGACCACCTCGAGGCGGCCCTGGCGCGCGCGATCCCGGAGTGGAGCGTGCCGCGGGTCTCGGGCGGCCTCTCCACCTGGGTGGGCCTGGGCCGGCCGGCGAGCTCGCAGCTCGCGCTCGCCGCCCGGACGGCGGGCCTGCTGATCACCGCGGGCCCGCGCTTCGGGATCGACGGCGCCTTCGAGCGCTTCCTCCGCATCCCGATCGGCTACTCGCCCGAGGCGACCGACCGGGCCGTGGAGGCGCTCGCGACGGCCTGGGCGCAGGTCGCCCGGCACCCGGCGGCCGACCCGGGGTACCTCGCCGACGTGGTCTGAGGTGGAGTACCCGCCGGGCGTGTGAGATCGTTCTCTCATGAGCGACGGGTACGGCTACCTGCTGGTCCACTTCGTGGAGGACCGGACCGGCCACAGCGAGAAGATCTTCTTCTCGCTCAGCCGGGGCGACGATCCGCTGCGCTGGCGGGCGCTCGGGCCGGTGCTGGAGTGGACCGGCGGCACGGGCGGCGTCCGCGACCCCCACATCGTCCGCGGGCCGCGGGGCTTCCACCTCGTCGCCACCGATCTCCGCGTCTGGCGGCCCGAGGGCCCGGACTGGGACCTCTACCGGCACCGGGGGAGCCGCGACCTCGTGGTCTGGGACTCCCCGGACCTCCTCGAGTGGTCCGAGCCGCGCGCGGTCGCCGTCGCTCCCGAGGGCGCGGGCATGGCCTGGGCGCCGGAGTCGGTCTACGACCCGGTCTCGGGCGACTTCCTCGTGCACTGGTCCTCCGGCCTGGCCGAGGACGGCGACCCCGCCACCGGCGAGACGGGCGACAGCCGCATCCTGATGTCCCGCACGCGCGACTTCCGCACGTTCACCGAGCCCGAGACCTACCTGCGGCTGCCCGGCGGAGTGATCGACATGACGCTGCTGATCGAGGGCACGGCCGTCCACCGCTTCGCCAAGCAGCACGACGAGGCCCCCGACACGATGCAGGTGTTCCAGCAGGTCGGCTCCTCCCTCCTCGCGGACGACTTCGCCACCGTCGCCCGGGGGATCGGGCAGGAGCTCGGCCCGAGCATCGAGGGGCCGCTGGTCTTCCGGCACCACCGCGAGGAGCGCTGGTCGCTCTGGGTCGACCAGTACGCCCTCCGCCCCTACGGCTACCGCGCCTACACGAGCACCGACCCGGCCTCGGGCCGCTGGGAGCTCGCGGAGGAGTTCGACCTGCCCGAGGACACCAAGCACGGAGCGGTCCTCCCGCTCACCCGATCCGAGTACACGGCGCTCGACGAGCGCCACCCCGCCTGAGAGGCCCCGCATGACCGACTTCAGCCCCCGTCTCGCCGACGCCCTCGTCACCGTCCTCGGTGCCGACGGCGCTCCGCTCGCCCACGCCGACGTGACGGTCGAGCAGCGCCGCCACGCCTTCGCCTTCGGCTGCACCCCTCCGAGCACCGACCCCGCGCGCGCCGAGGAGCGCCGGCTCTGGCTCGACCTGTTCGACACGGCGACGCTCCCCGTCTACTGGGGCCGCTTCGAGCCGGAGCGCGGCCGCACCGCGACGGAGGAGGTGCTCGCCGAGGCGCGCGCGCTCGCCGCGGACGGCGTCCGCCTGAAGGGGCACCCGCTGGTCTGGCACTACGTGAAGCCGGAGTGGCTCGACGCGCTGCCGCTGGACGAGGCCGAGCAGCTCCTCCGCGCGCGCATCCGCCGGGAGGTGGGCGCCTTCGCCGGGCTGATCGACACCTGGGACGCGATCAACGAGGTCGTCATCATGCCGCGCTTCGCGAACGAGCCGGACGGCGTGACGAACGCCGTCACCCGCCTCGCCCGCGAGAAGGGACGCGTCGGCATGGTCGAGCTGGCCTTCTCGGAGGCGCGCAGCCTCGGCACCGGACCGGTGCTCGTGCTGAACGACTTCGACCTCGGGCCCGAGTACGAGCGGCTGATCGAGGACGTGCTCGAGGCCGGGATCCGGCCCGATGCGATCGGCCTGCAGTCGCACATGCACCAGGGGTTCCGCGGGGAGGAGCAGATCACGGCGATCTGCGACAGGTTCGCGCGCTTCGGCCTGCCGCTGCACTGGACCGAGACCACCCTCGTCTCGGGCGAGCTGATGCCCGCCGAGATCGAGGACCTCAACGACCACGTGGTCGAGCACTGGCCGACCACTCCGGAGGGGGAGGCGCGGCAGGCGGACGAGATGGTGCGGCACTACGAGACGCTGGTCGCGCATCCGGCGGTCGAGGCGATCACCTACTGGGGCTTCGACGACGCCGGAGCCTGGCTCGGAGCGCCGGGCGGGTTCCTCCGCCGCGACGGGAGCCCGAAGCCGGCCTACGAGGCGCTGCGCTCGCGGATCCGCGGGGACTGGTGGCTCGAGCCGACGGTGCTCCGGACGGACGCCGAGGGGCGCATCGGCGTCCGGGCCTTCGCCGGGGACTTCGCGCTCTCGAGCGCGGGGGCGGGCGCTGCAGTGAGCCTCCCTGTCGGGTCGTCGACGGCGGAGGTCCGCCTGGGCTGAGGGCGTCCGGGCCGGCCGGTGGCGCGGGTCGCCCCGTCGCGCGCCCCGGAACGCCGCGTCCCTCCCAACACTCAGTCGGCTGATGGAAGACTCGGAGGGTGCATCTCCTCGCGGTCCTCAGCATGAAGAACCGGGCGCTCATCGCGCTCGTCACCGTCGTCATCGCCGTCTTCGGCGGAGTCGCCCTGACCGGGCTCAAGCAGGAGCTCGCGCCGTCGATCTCCTTCCCGCAGCTCGCCGTCGTCACGTCCTACCCGGGCGCCGCTCCGGAGGTGGTCAACGACGACGTCTCGACGCCGATCGAGACCGCCATCCAGGGGGTGCCGGGGCTCGAGACGACCAGCGCGACGTCCTCCACGGACTCCTCCCTCATCTCGGCGTCCTTCACCTACGGCACCGACCTCGCCACCGCCGAGCAGAAGATCCTGCAGGCGATCAACCGGATCAAGAGCACGCTCCCGGACGGCGTCGACCCGCAGGTGGTCACCGGCTCCCTCGACGACCTGCCGGTGCTGCAGCTCGCCGTGTCGAGCGACGGCGACGCGGACGCGCTGGCCGAGCGCCTGCGCACCACGGTCATTCCGGACCTGGAGAAGGTCGAGGGCGTGCGCGAGGCGGCGCTCGTCGGCGAGACCGCCCAGCGCGTCACGATCACCCCGGACGACGCGGCGCTCGCCGCGGCCGGCCTCTCGACCGGCGACATCCGCTCGGCCCTGCAGCAGAACGGCGTGCTCGTCGCGGGCGGACAGATCACCCAGGACGGGTCGACCTTCTCGGTGCAGTCGGGCGTCAAGCTCGACTCGACCGACGCGATCGCGGCGCTGCCGCTGCTGCCGTCCGCAGGTGCCTCCGCGGGTGCGGGCGGCGCCGGTGCGTCAGCGGGCGCGGGTGCCTCCGCGGGCTCCGGCGCTTCGGCGGGCGGCTCCGACGCCGGAGCGGCGGCGGGAGTCGCGGCCGTGACCGCGGAGCCGACCGTCACCACCCTCGGCTCCGTCGCGACCGTCGCCGTCACCGACGCCCCCGTCACCTCGATCTCGCGCGTCAACGGCCAGCCCGCCCTGACCCTCTCGATCACCAAGCTCCCCGCCGCGAACACCGTCGACGTGTCGACCGGCGTGGCCGCGCTGCTCCCGGACCTCGAGGAGTCGATCGGCGACAACGCCGCCTTCACCCCGGTCTTCGACCAGGCGCCCTACATCCAGGAGTCGATCGCGTCGCTCGCGCAGGAGGGGGCGCTCGGCCTCGTCTTCGCCGTGCTGGTGATCCTGCTGTTCCTGCTGTCGGTGCGCTCGACCCTGGTCACGGCCATCTCGATCCCGACCTCGGTGCTGATCACCTTCATCGGCCTGCAGACGGCCGGCTACACCCTCAACATCCTGACCCTCGGCGCGCTCACCATCGCGATCGGCCGTGTGGTCGACGACTCCATCGTCGTGATCGAGAACATCAAGCGGCACCTCGACGCGGGTGAGGACCGGGCCCGGACCATCGCGGTCGCCGTCCGCGAGGTCGCCGGCGCGATCACCGCCTCCACGATCACCACGGTCGCGGTGTTCCTGCCGATCTCGTTCGTCGGCGGCACCACGGGCGAGCTGTTCCGGCCCTTCGCGCTGACCGTGTCGATCGCCCTGCTCGCCTCCCTCGTGGTGGCGCTGACGATCGTGCCGGTGCTCGCCTACTGGTTCCTCCGACCCTCGAAGCGGCCGGCGGTGCGCCAGGCCGCGCAGGCGGCGCTCGCGGAGGAGCGCGCGGCGGCCGGAGGAGCACCCGCCTCGGGCGTCCCGGCCGACACCGCCGCGCCGGTCGAGGAGGCCCCGCACCACGGCGCCCACGCCGCTCCCCGGCGGGCGCGCGGGCTGCAGTCGGTGTACGGCCCGATCATCCACTGGACGCTGAAGCACTCGGTCGTCACCGTCCTCCTCGCGCTGCTCGTGCTCGTCGGGACCGGTGCGCTGTACCCGCTGATGAAGACGAACTTCCTCGGCTCCAGCGGGCAGGACACCTTCACCGTCACCCAGACGGTCCCCGTCGGCCAGAGCCTCGACGCGCAGGACGCGACGGCGCAGCAGGCGAGCACGGCGATCCTCGGCGTCGGCGGCGTCGAGACCGTCCAGCTCACCGTCGGCTCCTCCGGCGGTCTGCAGAGCGCGTTCGGCGGGGGAGGAGGCGGCGGCACCTCGATCCGCTACTCCGTCACCACCGATGAGTCGGCCGACCAGGAGGCCGTGCAGGCGGACGTCCGCGACGCGCTGTCGGGCGTCGCCTCGGCCGAGGACATCAGCGTCGCCGCCTCCTCCGGCTTCGGCGCCTCCTCGGACATCGAGGTCGACCTCTCGACCGCCTCGCAGAGCGACCTCCAGAGCGCGAGCGACCAGCTCCTCGAGGCCCTGCGCGGGACCGATGGGATCAGCCAGGCCGAGAGCAACCTCTCCTCCTCGCTGCCCTACATCGCGGTGCGGGTCGACCGCGACGCCGCGGCGCGGGCGGGGCTCAGCGAGGTCGCCGTGGGCACGATCGTCAGCCAGGCGCTCCAGCCCAGCCAGGTCGGCAGCGTCGTGATCGACGACCGCACCCTCTCGATCTATCTGGCCGACGGGCAGCCGCCGGCCACCGTGGACGAGCTGCGGAACCTCGAGGTGCCGACCCTCACCGGCACCGTCGCGCTCTCCACCCTCGCGGCGGTCGAGCAGACGGACGGTCCGGCGAGCATCACCACCGAGCGTGGCCAGCGCACCGCGACCATCACCGTCACCCCGGAGGGCGACGACCTCGCCTCGGCCAACGTCGCCGTGCAGAACGCGATCGACGCGACGGCGCTTCCGGCCGGTGTCGACGCCTCCCTCGGCGGAGTGACCGCCGACCAGGCCGACGCGTTCTCGCAGCTGGGCATCGCGCTGCTGGTCGCGATCCTGATCGTCTACGTCGTGATGGTGGCGACGTTCCGCTCGCTCCTGCAGCCGCTGCTCCTGCTCGTGTCCGTGCCGTTCGCGGCGACCGGCGCGATCCTCCTGCAGGTGATCACCGGCGTGCCGCTGGGCGTGCCGTCCCTGATCGGCGTGCTGATGCTGATCGGCATCGTCGTCACCAACGCGATCGTGCTCGTGGACCTGGTGAACCAGTACCGCGATCGCGGGATGCCGGTGCGGGAGGCGCTGCTGCACGGCACCGAGCGGCGGCTCCGGCCCATCCTGATGACCGCCCTCGCGACGATCTTCGCCCTCCTGCCGATGGCGCTGGGGATCACGGGCCACGGCGGCTTCATCTCGCAGCCGCTGGCGATCGTCGTGATCGGCGGCCTGGTGTCCTCGACGGTGCTGACCCTCGTGGTCCTGCCCGTCGTCTACAACCTTGTCGAGGGGTATCGTGAGCGGCGGCGTGCCGCCCGCGCCGGGAAGGCGTCGGCATGACGGACATCAGGGATGCGGCCGAGACGGTCGGCTCGCGCTGGCGCAGCGGCCCGGAGCGCGCCACCGCGGTCCTCGACGAGATCGGTCCGGAGCGCTTCGTCGCCCGCGACTTCCGCCCGGGCACGCTCCGGCACCTCGTCCTGATCCGCTTCCGCCCGACGGCGCTGGTCGCCGAGGCGGACGAGGTCACCCGCCGCTTCCTCGCCCTGGCCGACGAGTGCGTCCGAGACGGACGGCCCTACATCGAGTCGATCGAGACCGGGCCGCAGCTGAGCATCGAGGGCGCGGGCGAGGGCTTCGACCGCGCGTTCCTGCTGAGCTTCTCCTCCGAGGGCGACCTGCACTACTACCTGGGCCGGCCGGCCGTCGAGGACCCCGCGCACTGGGATCCGGCGCACGACGCGTTCAAGGAGTTCGTCGGGCCGTTCGTCGACACGGCCGGCATCGTCGCGTTCGACTTCCGACCCGAAGAGCACTGATGGCGACTCCCGACTTCGTGCTGCGGCTGCGCGAGCGGATCGGGACCGAGCTGCTCTGGCTCACCGGCGTGACCGCGGTGATCCTCCGGGAGGAGCCGGCGCTCGAGGTCCTGCTCGTCCGGCGCGCCGACACCGGCGCCTGGACGGCCGTCACCGGGATCATCGACCCGGGCGAGACCGTCGCCGGCACCGCCCGCCGCGAGGCGCAGGAGGAGGCGGGCGTCGAGATCGAGGTCGAGCGCCTCGTGCAGGTGCACACCCTCCCACCGATGCAGTACCCCAACGGGGACCGCTCGCAGTACCTCGACCACGTGGTGCGCTGCCGCTGGATCTCGGGGGAGGCCCACGTCGCGGACGACGAGTCGACCGAGGTCGGCTGGTTCGCGCCCGACGCGCTGCCGCCGATGTCGGACGAGCACCGCGCCCGGATCCAGCGGGCACTGTCGGACGAGCCGGGCTGCTCGATCGACTGACGGCGGGGGTGCGCGCCGGACGAGGCGGGGCCGCCTCTCGGGAGCGGCACACGCCTCGGAGCGGGCGCTGCTCAGACCGGACGCGCGAAGCAGAGCACCGCGTCGTCGCCGACGTGGGCTCCGAAGCCGTCGATCGCCGTGAAGCCGAGCGCTCCGGCCGCTGGGGCGAGCTCCGGAGCGGCGGCCAGGCGCAGCGTGCGGATCCGCTGCACCCGCGCCCACGACTCCGCCGCCGCGACGAGCCGTCGGGCGACTCCCGTGCGCCGGTGGACGGAGGCGACCACGAGCTCCAGCACCTCGGCGAAGTCGTCCGGGCCGGGAGCGAGCACCAGCACGCCGGACGCCGCCCCGTCGATCCGGGCGATCAGGACGCGGGCGTGCGGGGGCGGGACCGCGGCGAGGAGGCCCTCCGCTCCGGCTGCGTCCTCGAGGCGGACGACGACTCCGCTCACGAGCCCAGGTGGGCGCGGAGGAACTCGACGACTCGAGCACGCAGAGCGTCGTCGAGCAGCGCGATCGAGTGCAGCGAGCCGGGGAGGACGAGGAGGTCGACGCTCGAGCCCGCTCCGCGCAGCGCCTCGGCGAAGCGGGTCGACTGGCTGAGCGCGACCCGTTCGTGCGCCGCGTGCGCGATGAGGAACGGCGGCTCGGAGCCGTCCACCTGCGCGAGGGGCGAGGCGGCGGTGGCGGCCGGGCAGGAGGCGAGGTCCGCGCAGTCGAGGTAGCTGCGCACGGCGGCCGCGACTCCGACCACCGGGTCGTCGTCGGCGAGGCCGGCGGCGCTGAGATCGGAGGGGCCGCTCAGGTCGACCACGGCGGCCAGGCGCGACGAGGTCGCCGGCAGCGTGCCGAGCAGAGAGGCGAGGTTGCCGCCGGCCGAGCCGCCGAAGGCCGCCACCCGCTCCGGATCGATGCCGAAGCGCGCGGTCTGCTCCGGCTCGAGCAGCCAGTCGAGGGCGGCCGTCACATCGTCGAGCTGCGCGGGGAACACGGCGGCGGGCGCGAGGCGGTAGTCGACCGAGACGGCGACGAACCCCTCCGATCCGAGCCACTGGCAGATCGGGCGCCAGTTCGCGTCGGCCTTGCCTCCACGGGCCCAGCTGCCGCCGTGCACGACGAGGACGGCGGGCCGCGGCTCCGCCGACGGGGCAGGGGAGGAGCAGACGTCGACGCTCTGCCCGGTGCTCGCGTCGTAGACGACGTCGGCCGTCACGCTCACGCCGGACCAGTCGGGTGCAGGTGCCGCTCCGAGCGCCTGCGCCACCGGCTCCGAGACGGGAGTGGTGCTCGCGCAGCCCGAGAGGAGGAGTGCGAGGGCGGCCAGGACCGCGGCGACGCGTCGCGGGGATCGGGTGGGCTCGCGCATGAGTGCGATCAGCGTACGGGGTGCCCGGCGCCCCGGATGCGGCACCCCCGCGATCAGGGGGTGCCGGGCTCGCGCTGCAGCCGGACCAGGACGACCCCCGCGAGGATCAGCGCGCCGCCGCCGAACTGGATCGGCGCGGGCAGCTCGCCGAGGATCAGCCACGCGGCCGCGATCGAGAACAGCACCTCCGTCAGGCCGACGAAGGAGGCGATCCGCGTGCCGAGACGGCGTCCGCCCTCGATCCCGAGCAGATACGCCAGCACCGTCGACATGCCGAGGATCACGCCCGCGGGGAGGAGCCAGCTGACCTCCGCTCCGACGAACACCACCTCTCCGAAGGTCGCGCGCAGCGGTGTGACGCCGAGCGCCCCGAGTGCCAGCAGGATCGCGGCGCCGACCGTCATCGCCCCCGCCGTGAGCGCGATCGGCGGCAGCTCCGGATCCACTCGGCCGGCGATGACGTAGTAGACGCACAGGCCGAGCGAGGCGGTCAGCGCCCAGGCGATGCCGACCAGCTCGGGGGTCGACTCGCCGGACAGGTCGAGCACGAGCACCAGGCCGCCGAGCGCGAGAGCGGAGCCGGCGAGGGTGAAGCGGCCGGGGTGCCGGCGGGTGCGCGCCCAGGCGAGGAGGACGAGGAACACCGGCGCGAGGTACTCGATCAGCAGGGCGACGCCGACCGACATGTGCTCGATCGCGCTGTAGAAGCAGAGCTGCGCGGCGATCACGGCGAAGACTCCGTAGAGGGCGATCGTGCCGAGGTTGCGGCGGAGCACGGGCCAACGGCCGCGGAGGGACAGGACCGCCGGGATCGCGAGGATCAGGGCGGCGCCGCCCGCGCGCCAGAGGACCGCGGACGCCGGCGTCCAGCCCGCCTCGAGGAGCGGCTTCACGAACGGCCCGCCCAGACCGAACGCCGCCGACGCGGCCAGCGCCGCGACGAGGCCCGAGCCGAGGCGCCGTGCAGGCGCGGGCGCGCTCGCGGCGGGGAGGGTGACGGCGGCGGTGCTCTCGGCGGTCATGGCCGGCTCCTTCAGGAGTCAAAAGGATTACACTCGTGACAGCGAGCTGATCGCACACTACTGAGCCGCACTGTCAGGAGTCAACATGGTGTTCGCCTATGACGTCGAGGCGTCACTGACCTCCACCGCCACCCTCGTCAACACGCTCCCCGAGCTGTCGCCGTCCGGCGAGGACGAGATGGCGACGATCGAGCAGCTGGACGACTTCCTCCTCCAGAACCGCTACACGGGCAGCCGCGACGGATCGGCCGAGGAACTGGAGGCCGTGCGGGCGATCCGCTCCTCCCTCCGCACCCTCTGGCTCACGCGCGCCGAGGAGGACCTCGTCCCCGTCGTCAACGGGATGCTCGACTCCGGCCGCGCGCTCCCGCAGCTGGTCCGGCACGGACCCTACGGCTGGCACCTCCACGCGACGCGCGACGAGAGCCCGCTCGCCACTCGCATCCTGGTCGAGGCCGCCATGGCGTTCGTCGACGTGATCCGCGGCGACGAGCGCGAGCGGATCCGCGTCTGCGCGGCGGAGGACTGCGAGGCGGTGCTCGTGGACTTCTCCCGCAACCGCTCGAAGCGCTACTGCGACACGGGCAACTGCGGCAATCGCGCGAACGTGGCCGCGTACCGCGCTCGGCGGGCGTCGCAGTAGCGGACGGGTGGTCGGTGGGCGCGGGCTCGCGCGTCGATCGTGCTGCGGCTCGGGGCGGGGGGG